>NZ_JNLQ01000001.1:0-300000 GCF_000703165.1 Butyrivibrio sp. AE3004 | reverse complement strand
GAGATTTCAGTCTGGCAAAATTCAAAGGTTGTGTAGGATAAACCAAAGCCAAATGGATACCTGGGTGTAACATCAAAAGTATCAAAGTAGCGATACCCTACATAAATCCCTTCTGAGTATTTTTCCTCAATAACATTTGCGTTGTTATGACTAAAATCAGCACTACCGGGGTAGTCAGAATATTTCATGGCCCAAGTGTCAGTTAGTTTACCGCAGGGATTAACGCTTCCTTTAAGGACATCAGCAAGGGCATTGCCACCTTCCATACCTGCCTGTGACATGAGAACAAGAGCAGATATGTCTAGTTTATCCATGAAGGACAGATCAATGATTCCGCCCACATTCAGAATTACAATGGTTTTTTTATATTGTTCAGTAATGCATTTAAGAGTTTCAAATTCATCCTCAGAGAGTTCATAATCCCCCGGTATATTTTTTCTGTCTGCACCCTCTCCGGAGACCCTGGCTATTACATAAATGGCAATATCAGTATCCTTTTTTACGATGGGACCACCCTTGGGCATGATAATGGGGTTTGATGCGTGAGCATCGTATAGTTTTGCGAAATCTCCGATAGTTCCTGCAATGTCATATATTTTCTGAACCCATGCTTCACGGCAGGATTCATATTCAGCATCATAGTCAGCAAGCCAGTCCTCATTGAGAATCTTAAAACCCGCAGCCCTAAGACCTTCAGTGATATTTACATTATTCCTGTTATTTACCATGCCAGAGCCTGTACCGCCTTTTACGGTATATGATGCTCCGCCGCCATAAAGTGTGATATTCTCACTTTCTTTAAGCGGCAGTATGCCATCATTTTTAAGTAGAACAATGCCCTCTGCTGCAGCTTTTCTTGCTGTTTTCATGGAGGATAATTCTCTATCTGATATTTCAAGAGAAGTTGTTCCTGGATATTTTTGCTGACTCATTTGCGTTTTCCCCCTTATGATGGTTCATGGTTTTATATTGTAAATGATATTGCCAATTAACTTTATTTGACGACTATATTTTACCAAATATTGTTTGATTAAGGAGGCATATATTATTATTCCTCGGACAAGGGATATGCAGTTCCCTTGTCTTTTCTTGTGGTTTCATGATGTAGCAAGGCTGAGAGCAAACCTTAATAAATCTTAAGGTTTGGATAAGGTTTTCTTAATGCAGATTAAATATACTGATTTCCGTAATAAATGCAAAGAGATATGAGGTTAAGAATGAAAAAAATAGAGTTAAAGGATAAAAGGAAAGCAGGGATTATACTTTCCGCAATCGTTCTGACTATTACAATAGCAACAACCGGCGGAGTAAGAATCTATAAAAAATCAGTGGTAAAGGCTGCAGATAATGAAAATCAGCTACAGACAGAGGATATTACCAAACAGGATCTTGAGAAATCACTTTCCATAAATGGTACTATTGCAGCTCTTGAGAGCCAGTCTGTAACAAGTGAATTGTCAGGGGTTAAGGTAAAATCCATAAAGGTCAGGGTAGGTGACCATGTAAAAAAGGGTGATGTGGTTGCAGAACTGGATACATCTACTATAGAAAAGGCATTGAAGCAAGCAGAGGACAGCCTGGAAATAGCTAAACAGAAGGATGCTCTTGAAATGGCTACAGCCAAAAGAAACTATGATACTGCAGTAGAGCAGGCAAGAATTCAGCAGGAGAGAGCACAAAGAGAGGTGGATAGAGCACAGCAGGAATATGAAAAATCTGTCAATGCCTCCGGTACTGCTGATGGACTTTATGCTTCCGCTCAGGAGAATGTTGATAATAAAACAGGAGAAGCTAATTATGCTCAGGGCACTTATGATGAAGCAAGCGGAAATGCTAAAAATACGGCTGAAAAGTACGAAAGAAAGCAGGAAAAGCTTGAGGATGCCCAAAAGAGACTTACTGAAGCAGAGAGGGTAAAAACCGAACTGGACGGAATGCAGGAAGATCAGGTAGAGAACCTTAATGCACAAAAGGAAGAGGCACAAAGAGAACTTGACGATGCGAGAGCAGCGGTTGAAAAGGCAGAGAAGGAAGTGAGAAAAGCAAAGCATGAAAACGAGAAGGCTCAAAGCGCACTTGAATCAAATCAGAATGCACTTAGTGATGCAAAGAGTAATCTTGCTGATGCAAAGGCAGATCAGGCAAATGCTGAGGCAGATGCGAAATCGAAAAAGGAAGGAATTGATGGAGCACAGGATTCAGTCACAAAGGCAAAGGATTCACAACAAGACATTATCAGAGATGGTGAAAAGAGCTTAGCTGATGCAAAGGATAGCATTAAGAGTACTGAGCTTGGACAATCTTCCAGCAATATTTCACTGCAACAGGAGATTGAAAAGTGTAAACAGCAGATTGCGAGCGCAACGCTTATTGCTCCCTGTGACGGGCTTGTTACCTCAGTGGGAATAAAGGAAGGTGCTATTTACGACAACGGTAAGGAAATAATGAACATTCAGAATGATAAGGGCTACAAGGTTAATGCTACTGTAGATCAGTTTGATATCTGTGATGTTAAGGAAGGAATGCCCGTAAAAATAAAAACAGATTCAATGGGAGATGAACTTCTTGAGGGTACAGTTTCTTTTGTATCTCCTATACCCGGAGGCGAGGCTTCGGGCACTGAGCAGTCATCGGGCACAGCTTCAAGCAGCAATGATTATCCTATTGAGGTTTCAATAAAAAACAAGACCGACAGACTGAGAATCGGGATGACAGCTAAGATTACAATAGTCCAGCAGGAAAAGAAGGATGCACTTGTTGTTCCGGATTCCGTAATACAACAGTCAGATGATGGCAAAAACTATATTGAGGTGGTGACAGGAGAAAGTACTACAGAAGAAAATGCGGGAGGAGAAAATCCTGTTCCAAAGACGGAGAAGATAGATGTTACCTATGGAATTAAAACAGATTACTATGTGGAAATAAACGGAAAAGGAATTAAGGAAGGAATGAAGGTGGTTATACCAACCACTGACTACAGTGAGGATACTTTGGAATGATCCGGGCCGAAAAAATATATAAGCGTTTCAATATAGGAACAGAAAACGAAATAGAGATACTTCACGGAATAGATATCAATGTGAAAAAGGGAGAGTTTGTTTCAATTGTAGGAACTTCAGGTTCAGGAAAATCAACTTTTATGAACATTATTGGGCTCCTTGATAAGCCTACAGAGGGAACATATCTCCTTGATGGTATTGATGTGTGTAATGCTTCTGATAAGGAACTTTCACATATAAGAAATCAGAAAATTGGGTTTGTTTTTCAGACCTATAATCTGATTCCAAGGACAAGTGCCTTAAAAAATGTCGAGCTGCCCATGCTTTATGCAGGGATAAAGGCAAAGGAACGAAAGGACAGAGCAATGGAGCTGCTAGAGCTTGTGGAGATGAAGGAGAGAATGCTTCATAATCCTGATGAGCTCTCGGGAGGGCAAAAACAAAGAGTAGCTATTGCAAGAGCACTGGTTAATAATCCCTCGATAATCCTTGCGGATGAGCCTACTGGAGCGCTTGATTCTGCAACAGGAAGAAAAATAATGGATTTATTTCATAAGCTCCACGAAGAGCAGGGGATAACAATAGTTTTTATTACTCATTCACCGGAGCTTGCGACAGAGACAGAAAGGATACTGACCTTGAAGGATGGCCGCATTGTTGATGAAAGGATAGGATACAGATATGCTTCTTGAAAACATAAAGCTTGCACTGTCGGGGCTTTTGGCAAATAAACTCAGAACATTTCTGACTATGCTGGGAATAATAATTGGAATTGCTTCGGTGATCACAATTATGAATGTGGCGGATGCAATGAAAAATTCCACAATGAGTCAGATGGGGGATATGGGAGTCAATAATATATCCTTTTACCTGAGTCAGAAGCCTGATCACGATACGGGAGAATATAGTGAAAATATAAGGGCAATGAAGGATAAGGACTATTTTTCACCGGAGATGCTAAGTGATGTAAAGGGTCATTTTAGTGGAAGGGTAAGTGGAATATCCCTGTCAAGATCAATTGCGGATGCAAAGATCGAAAATGGAAAAAAATATGCAAACGTAAGCATAGAAGGTCTGAATGAAGAGGGTATAAAAAATAAAAAGTTTACGATAATCTCCGGAAGAAATATTACAGCAAAGGAGCAGGAGGACGGCAGAAAGGTGGCTCTTGTATCAGACAGACTGGTGAACAATCTCTTTGGCGGGGATACAGGAAAAGCTCTGGGAAAACAGTTGGAGGCTGTTCTTGAAAATAAATATTATAACTATACGATAGTAGGCGTATACGAGTATGTGGAAAGCGCCGCCGGAGGCTATAGTGCTAAGATATCCCAGAGGGATCTGCGGACAGGGTTGTATATTCCGCTAAAATGTGCGGTTAAACAGGCAAGATCGGGTGAACTCTATGAAAACTTTGATGTGATTGCGGCTACAGGAGAAGATCAGGGAAGTCTGGCCACAGAAATCATGGAATATATTAATACAAAATATTATGACAATAACGATGCTTATGAAGCTTATGGATATAGTATGAAGGAAGAAATAAAGTCCATGGAATCAATGTTGAATACCCAGACCTATGCCTTTATGGCTGTGGGTGCGATATCACTACTCGTAGGCGGTATTGGGGTGATGAACATCATGGTGGTGTCAATAACAGAAAGAACAAAGGAGATAGGTACCAGAAAGGCTCTTGGCGCTACTAATGGCTATATTCGCCTTCAATTCATTACTGAAGCAGTTGTCATATGCCTTATAGGTGGCATATTAGGAATAATAACAGGGGAGCTTTTTGGATTTATTGCATCCAAATTCTTAGGAGCAAGCGGGAATGCATCCGTAAGTGGTATAATATTATGTGTATTGTTCTCGATGATTTTTGGTGTCTTTTTTGGGTTTTATCCCGCAAACAAGGCAGCCAGGCTTAATCCTATAGAGGCTCTTAGATATGAGTGATAATAAAAATATGATACTGATTGCGGAGGATGATATGGATATAATCGAACTGCTTAGATTATATCTGGAAAAAGATGGCTATGAAATACTTGTTGCCATGGATGGCATCACTGCTTTCGGAATTATTGAAAATAATAATCCGGATCTTATTATATGTGACATAATGATGCCCGGAATGAATGGATATGAGCTTATAAAGAAAATAAGGGCATCCTATAATAACATCCCAATAATTGTTTTATCCGCAAAAAATCAGGACAACGACAGGATCCTGGGGCTTGATATGGGAGCTGATGACTATATGACTAAGCCCTTTAACCCGCTTGAACTGGTGGCTCATGTAAAAGCTGCTCTCAGAAGATTTTATAATCTTGGTGGAGGAAATGCGTCACAGAGTATTTATCAGGTTGGAGCGTTACGACTTGATACTGATAAAATGAGATTTACCAAAAATGATGAGGAAATCATTCTGACTCCCTTTGAATTCAAAATAATGAAGCTTCTCATGAAAAATCCCGGAAGGGTTTTTACTAAGGTTCAGATTTATGAACAAATTAATGGAGAGTATTTTGAAAATGACGAAAATGCATTAATGGTTCATATGAGTAAGCTTCGAGATAAGATTGAGGATGACAGAAATAACCCCAGATATATCAAAACCATACGCGGACTGGGTTATAAGATTGATAAGGAATAATGAAAAAACTATTTAAATCCGTAAAACGAAATAAAAGAACACTATACTCATTGATCACCGGGAACTATATTATGTTCGCGGTGATCGTTGTAATTACTGCGCTTTTAATATTTGGCCTTTTTAACCTTTATATGGCAAAAATTCAGTCCAACTATGGAATAAACAGGATAATAGAACAGAAAGACTATCTAAAATCGGAAAATTACCAGAGACTTCAGGTGGAAAGATATCTGGGTAACGGAAGTTATATCGAAATTCTTGATAGAAATGGGAAGGTTTTGTACTGTAGTGATAAAGCTGTTAATAACAGTTATACAGATGAAATATTAGAGTATATCCCAACCGTTGATGGAACAACCTTTTACGCACTTGAAAAAATATACGAAAACGGTGCTGCGGGTGGGTATCTGATACTAAGATATTCCTATGATGAAGATGAACAATATACACTTAACAGTGTGGCAGTTCTTGATGCTTCGAGAAAGACCGTCTATTCCGATAATCAGACTGAAGGCAAAAAGATGTCTGAAAAGGAGATTGAATTCTTAAGTGGTGGATTTGAAGAAAATACTTTTGTTCAAAAGTATGAGTATACCGATAACAGAGGGGAGAGAAGAATTCTGCTTGTCCATGATACTTATGAGAGCACAAATGAGGCGGGGGCATACAGAAGGGTAATCTTTTCGGTATTGCTACTTTTTATAATTGCCATGGGAATAATACTTATTATATTTGTATTAAGAGTATCGTTTGCGGTAAAAAGACCGCTTGATATGTTGAAAAAAGCCATGGCCGAGTTCTCTGTAGGAAGTGAAAGCAGTGGCCTTTCTTATTCGGGTCCAAGAGAGTTTGTGGAAATTATAGATGCATATAATGACATGGCCAATCGGCTTAAGGAAAGTGAAAAACTACGAATTAAGGCAGAAAATGAAAAGCAAAAGATGCTTGCGGACATATCCCATGATCTGAAAACTCCTATAACAGTAATTCAAGGCTATTCCAAGGCTATTGCAGACGGTGTAGTCCCAAGGAAGGATGAGAAGAAATATCTTGAGGCCATAAGGCTTAAATCTGAAAATCTCTCAGAACTAATTAACAGCTTTTATGAATACTCAAAGCTTGAGCATCCGGAGTTTAGCCTTAGTAAAGAAACCAGTGATATCTGTGAGTATTTCAGAGAGTATCTTGCACTAAAATATGAAGAGCTTGATCTTATGGGATTTTTCATGGAAATAGATATACCTGATGAAAGAGTGGAGTATTGCTTTGATAAGATTCAGATTAAACGAGTTTTTGAAAATATAATATCAAATTCCGTTAAGTCAAATAAAAAGGGGACTACAATTTACGCATCTCTTTCCATAGCCGATTCAGCGATAGTAATAAGGCTTGGTGACGATGGAATTGGCATTCCGGATTCACTACGTAGAAATATTTTTGAACCATTTGTGGTAGGTAATGAATCCAGAACAAGTGGGCAAGGCACAGGTCTTGGACTTTCGATTGCAAAGTTGATAGTCGAAGCTCACGAAGGGAAAATCAGCCTACTTGATGGTGATAAGACCTGCGGAAGAACTATGTTTGAAATAACCCTTCCAATGTAGAAGTAGATAAAATTTAAACTAATTTATAGCATCCTTTTCCAATCTTTTGAACAACACCATCGTTTTCATAAGAATTAAGGATACGCTGAAGCTGTCTTGAACTGCAATGCAGTTTAAAGGCAGCTTTTTCTATACCTTTCAGGATATTATTCTCACATTTGTAAGTCATGTAGTTGATAACACGTTCTCCAAGAGTAGAATAAGTGGCGTCCAGATGCATACCTGTTTCAAGCTTTTTGGCCATAGAACAGGCTGCAAGTCTGGTAAAAGAGACGTTAAATTCTGCTGTACCATAGGTGAGCATCTCGCGCCCATCTTCATCAACTTTATCAACCGAATATGAAAGTGCCATAAGTCCTCCAAAATAAAAACGATATTGTACTATTATTTTACAGAATATTGCACATTTAATACTATTACTACTGGAATAATAAACGATATAATCTTATCAAATCAAGAATAAGTTGAGAAATTATTTAAACGAAGGAGAGACAGAAATGGGTTCTTTACTACTGGCTGTTATATATCTGATTTTTATAAGTCTGGGGCTTCCGGACTCACTTTTGGGTTCGGGATGGCCTGTAATGCAAGGGGCGTTTGGTGTCCCGTCATCCTATGCAGGATACGTGTCCATGACAATATCATTTATGACTATAATATCCGCACTTTATAGTCCGAGATTCATAAAAAGATTTCATACAAAATGGATTGTAATATTTTCAATATTTTTGACAATACTGGGACTTTTGGGATTCTCGATTTCCGGGCAGTACTATATGCTGTTTTTGTTTGCGATTCCCTATGGCCTTGGAGCAGGGGCGATTGATGCAGCAGTAAATCACTATGTTGCCAACAACTATTCAGGGTCTGTGATGAATTTTCTGCATTGCTTTTATGGAGTAGGAGCCGTTATAAGTCCGTCCATTATGGCACTTGCTCTTAAACATGCCAGATGGAATGAAGGATACAGATGGACTGCGTTTGTTCAGATAGGTATTCTTTTGGTATGCATTCTTTCGCTTCCTCTATGGAAGAAAAACGAGCAGGAACGGGATGAGGAAATAGCTGATAGCGCGGGGATAAGAGAAACCTTAAAAGTTCCCGGAGTCATACTTACACTGATAGCTTTTTACGCTTATTGTTCAGGAGAAGCAACCTGTGCTCTCTGGGTACCAAGTTATTTTGCCGGAACAAGAACAGGGCTTGGGAATGAACTGATTGCCTCATTTGGTTCGCTGATGTTCGGTGGGCTTATGCTTGGCAGACTTATTTCCGGGTTTATCTCCGATAGATTTGGCGATAGAAAAATGATAAGGATTGGAATAGCTGTAGAACTTTTGGGGATAGTCATGGTAATTCTTCCGATTACCGGCTATATGGTCGCAGTTATAGGCTTTGTGATTATCGGAATGGGAATGGGACCTGTGTATCCTGCCATTCAGCACATGGCGCCAACCAATTTTGGTAAAAGATACAGTGCAGCAGTCATAGGTCTCCAAATGGCATCAGCATACATGGGTAGTACATTCATGCCACTTGTATTTGGCCATCTTCAGGAGCGGATGGGCATATGGATAATGCCGTTTTACCTGCTTTTGTTTGCAGCATTAAACATAGGAATGCTTGAAACAGCATACAGAAGGTTGAGGTGAAAGAGAAAATAAAGATTCAAAATCTTTTTGATGAGTCAATAAAAAACATATCTTGTTGCAATTGCAACAGTATTAAAACTCCGCCGGGATTATCCTTGATGATGAAAACAAGGAAATTCACAGGTAGGAGGTTTTTAACCATGGAAAATAAAATGTTCTGTTATCAGTGCCAGGAGACAGCAGGCTGTACCGGATGCACAATGGCCGGAGTGTGCGGAAAAAAGCCGGAGGTAGCTAATCTTCAGGATCTTCTTGTATATGTGACAAAGGGACTTGCTGTAGTTGCAACAAGACTTAGAAATGAAGGAAAAAGGGTTGATGAAGATATCAATCATCTCATAACCATAAATCTATTCACTACAATTACAAATGCAAATTTCGATTATGACAGCATTGCCCAAAAGATTGATCAGACTATTAAAGTAAAGACAATTAAGCTGAAGCAGCTTGACACAAAGGAAGGACTTCCGGAAGCTGCTCTCTGGAATGGTGAGAAGAGTGAATACGATGAGAAGGCGAAGCTCGTTGGCGTTCTTTCTACAGAGAATGAAGATATACGCTCACTTAGGGAGCTGATCACTTATGGTCTTAAGGGACTTGCAGCTTATTCAAAGCATGCTAACGCACTCTTACAGGATAATGAAGATGTTGATAGTTTTCTCCAGGAGGCACTTTCAAAAACACTTGATGACAGTCTTACGGTGGATGACCTGGTTGCACTTGCTCTTGAAACTGGAAAGTACGGAGTGTATGGAATGGCACTTCTTGATGGAGCTAATACTTCCGCATATGGTAATCCTGAGATTACAAAGGTTGATATCGGAGTAAGAAATAATCCGGGAATTCTTATATCCGGACATGATCTTAAGGATCTTGAGATGCTTCTTGAACAGACAAAGGGAACAGGTGTTGATGTATATACTCACTCAGAGATGCTTCCGGCACACTATTATCCGTTCTTTAAGAAATACGATAACTTTGTCGGAAATTACGGTAATGCATGGTGGAAGCAGAAGGAGGAATTTGCAAGCTTTAATGGGCCTATTCTGATGACAACCAACTGCATTGTACCTCCGGCTGATTCATACAAAGACAGACTCTTTACAACAGGTGCAACAGGATATCCGGGATGCAAGCATATCGAAGGTAAATATGGAGATAAAAAAGATTTCTCTGAGATTATTGAGCTTGCCAAAAAATGCGAAGCGCCCACAGAGATAGAAAAAGGTGAAATTGTTGGCGGATTTGCTCACGAGCAGGTGTTTGCCCTGGCTGATAAGGTTGTGGAAGCAGTAAAATCCGGAGCGATCAAAAAGTTTGTAGTAATGGCAGGATGTGATGGACGAGCAAAGTCCAGAGAATATTACACAGAGTTTGCCAGGGCACTTCCAAAGGATGTGGTTATCCTTACGGCCGGATGCGCAAAATATAAGTACAATAAGCTGAATCTTGGTGATATTGGAGGAATTCCAAGAGTTCTTGATGCAGGTCAGTGTAATGATTCTTATTCACTTGCCCTTATTGCCCTTAAGCTCAAAGACGTATTCGGACTGGATGATATAAACGAATTGCCAATTGTTTATAACATTTCATGGTACGAACAGAAGGCAGTTATAGTACTCCTTGCACTTCTTCATCTGGGAGTGAAGAATATCCATCTTGGACCAACACTTCCGGCATTCCTGTCACCAAATGTTGCAAAAGTGCTGGTAGATAATTTTGGAATTGGTTCTATAACAAATGTAGATGATGATATAAAAATGTTCTTTAATTAAAAATAGAACATGTGTCATTCCTTAATTATTTTTCAACGTTGTTTTAATATTGCACCTTTATATTGGCTTAAGCAAACCAATATAGAGGTGTATTTTTTATGAAAAAAAGAGACATTACAGGCATGAGCTTAAGTATGACATTACCTATGTCCGGTATCTGGAGCTTGTAAGGTCAAAGCAACTAACGCTGATACTGTTACAGTTCCTCAGGAGACCGGAATACATCAGGAATATGAGAAAAAGATCTTTGATACATCAAAACCTATATCGATCGATATAAGGATGGACGAGAAAAAATGGGCGGAGCTTTTAAAGAATGCTTCAAAAAAGAGCGGAAGATACGTTAGAGCATGAGCGTAAGGTTACAAAGACTGATAATCGGGAAAGATAAAGGCAGTTTTTTCTATATGCAGGCCATATTGACATATGTCAATATGGCTATTATTATATATTTGACATATGTCAGAAAGGATAGATTATGCCAAAGATTACAAAATGCAGAAAAATAGCGGGTCTTCCGGGACAGTTTGGATTCATTCCGGCAGATAATGTTGGGGAAAATGCAGTTAAGCTGACTTTTGACGAGTTTGAAACAATCCGTTTGCTTGATAGAGAAGGAATGACCCAGGAGCAGTGTGCAGATAAGATGGGAGTTGCAAGGACAACTGTAACAGCTATGTATGAGAGCGCTCGCAAAAAGGTTGCAGAGATGTTAGTTGAAGGAAGGAGTCTTACTATTTCTGGCGGTAATGTCAGATTTAATATTATGCAGAGCGAGAGTTTCAAGAATATAAGAGTAAAAGGAGAAAACGACATGAGAATAGCAGTTACATATGATAACGGTGAGATATTCCAGCATTTTGGTCATACGGAGAAATTTAAGGTTTACGATGTGAAAGATGGAAAGATTGTCAATGAAGAGGTAGTGAGCACAAACGGACAGGGACACGGCGCTCTTGCTGGATTTCTCATGGGTGGAAAGGTTGATATCCTGATCTGCGGGGGAATCGGTGGGGGTGCACAGGCAGCTCTTAGTGATGCCGGAATTACCCTTTATGGTGGTGTATCAGGCAATGCCGATGATGCTGTAAAGGCATTTCTTGCAGGGGAACTTGATTTCAATCCTGATGTTAAATGTAATCATCATGGCGAAGGACATGCATGTAGCGATCATCACGATGAGGATCATCACTGTGGAGGTCATTGTGGCCATTGAACTTTTTATCACTTTTGTAAGAATTGGACTTTTTACTTTTGGCGGTGGATATGCCATGATCTCACTGATACAGGATATCTGCGTGGAAAAGAAAAA
The DNA here is from genome assembly GCF_000703165.1 of Butyrivibrio sp. AE3004. Lineage (NCBI taxonomy): Bacteria > Bacillati > Bacillota > Clostridia > Lachnospirales > Lachnospiraceae > Butyrivibrio > Butyrivibrio sp. AE3004. The sequence continues at coordinate 288,005 of NZ_JNLQ01000001.1, read as the reverse complement.
GTGGATCAGCCATGATGAGATGATGGACATTACTGTCATTGCTGAATCAACACCTGGTCCGATAGCAATAAACTGTGCTACTTTTGTAGGCTATAAGAGGCGGGGAATGGTAGGAGCTATAGCTGCTACAACAGGGGTAGTTCTTCCGTCCTTTATTATTATCTATCTGATTTCACTGTTCCTTGACAGATTTCTTGAAATAGCGTGGATAGCGAGTGCATTTAGAGGAATTAAGATAGCTGTAGGGATACTGATATTGGATGCAGCTCTTAAGATGATAAGAAAAATGCCAAAGAAACTATTTCAGATAACCGTGTTGATTATTGCTTTTCTTACTATGATGGCTGTAAATCTTTTTTCAATAAAAGTATCATCCATAACACTAATGGTTACTGCAGGTCTCTGTAGTCTTATAGCATTTTACGTCAAAAATTCCATGAGAACGGAGGGACGAAGCCTATGATATATATTGATCTTTTCCTTGGATTTCTGAAAGTAGGGCTGTTTTCTTTTGGCGGAGCATATGCAGCAATACCGCTTATTAGGGATGTGGTTCTGCATTATGGATGGATTGATGATGAGCAGCTTACTTATATGATTGCTGTAAGTGAAAGCACTCCCGGACCTATTATGGTCAACATGGCTACATATGTAGGCAGCATGATGGCTGGGATTCCCGGAGCTTTGGTTGCAACATTTTCTGTTGTTCTTCCTGCGTTTGTAATTATCATACTTATAATGATCATGTTTAAGAGACTGTTAAAGAATCCCTATACACAGGCCGTGCTCAGAGGACTGAAGCCCTGTATTATGGGAATAATCCTGGCAATGGGAATCAGCATGATTGTGCAGAATATTGTTATTAAGGGGACGGCTTTTTCGCTGGATTTTCGAGCAGTCGTGTTATGCTCCGTTCTGGCCGCTGTCTACTTTGGCTCAAGAAAAATAACGAAATCAGGGATATCTCCAATAGTGCTGATATGTGTTGCTGCAGTGATAGGGGTGGTTATGTACTAAATTATCAACTTAATGTTAGAGACTGGTTGGTGGGGGCTATACAATGAGGATGAATGCCCTGCTAGATAGCTTTAGTATGCCTATGGTATTTGCCAAAGATTAAAATTAGGTTCATGTTTGCTTCACTTATTTCCATGTTTACCCTATAATTGAAACTTGGGGAACTTTTAAAATGGAGGAAAAGCGTATGACTAAAAGAAATGTTGGCTGGGTGCTTGTTATCATCGGCTTATTCATGTTGTTCAAGATGGTTCGTGTATCATCATTTGGATTCTTTAGGATCGGCAGGGTAAGCACATCTGCAATCGTTCTGGTACTTCTTATTATTTCAGCAATAGCAGTAGTAGTTAATAAGAACAAATTCACATGGGGCTGTTTCGTAATGTCGCTGTGTCTGCTGGTTGTAGCGCTCGTTCTTGGAACTGAGCTTTACTTTGCATACTCATCATTTACAGATATCCTTCTTGTGTTCATTCCGGTAGTAATTGGTACAGGACTTATCATCAAGAGCGTTTTTGAGAAACATCATAAAGCAGCTAATAAATACGAGTATTGATCAATCAATTCAGACGGAGGAATATATTTTGGTAAGTTTATTGTTGGGATTAATTACATTAGCCGTAATTTTTATATTTATTGTGATAGCAGCTATTCTTATAGGTATGTTTTTCACTGGATTAACAGGAGGCATAATCCTTCTTTGTACAGGCAAACACTTTTCCAATGACACAAAAAAGAAGGTTGCAAGTCGTATATGCATTGGTGTAGGGATAGTATTACTAATTCTTGCCGGCGGATCAGCAGGCATAATCATCAACTATGCGATAAAAATCTTTGGATGAAATATGATGAGTATCATCTTAATTAGGATCATTACCTAATTTATTCAAGGCATGGTAGTTGGTATGTTATTTGCCGGGCTTTTGATGTCCGACCGATATGGTTCCAAAATCAGAGCATTAAAAAAAATAGTGAAAAAAGGAAACTGATAGTGTAATAGAGACTGAGAGGATATATGAAAACAGTTGTTATTAAGTCAGATATCATAGAAGCTTTACATAATATAGGACTGGAAAAGTGCGATAATGTAATGGTGCATACCTCACTTAGTCAGATTGGCTATGTGTGTGGTGGTGCCAGAACAGTTATAGAGGCACTTATAGAAGTAGTGGGAGATGAAGGAACAATCATGATGCCCACACAGTCATGGAAAAATCTGGATCTTGAGACCGGAGTCCACTGGGAGGTGGATGAATCGGAATGGGACATTATCCGTGAAAACTGGCCTGCCTACAATAAAGAAATTACGCCTACCAATACTATGGGAGCTGTTGCTGAGATGTTTCGTTCCTGGCCTGGAACAATAAGGAGCGACCACCCGGCAAGATCAGTAGCAGCCTAGGGAAAAAATGCCCTTTATCTGACAGAAAACCACGATCTTTCTAATATTTTCGGAGATGAATCCCCGATTGGAAAGCATACGAAACACTATTCGTTGATGGTGAGGATTTTAAGGAAATCGGAGGTGCATTTGAAACTATTCATAAAGTAAACCGACTAACGCTGAGCGGTGCAGACTTACGCTTAATGAAGCAGCGTGAGTTAGTAGATTTTGCTGTTACATGGATAAACAAGAATAGGGGCAGTAGATTATAGATTTTATCTAAGCAATATAGTCAAGAAATATAAAAACAACTACACTAGTGTACTGACACATCCATAATTAACCAAATTGCTTGTCTATGAATTTGATTAAAGATGGACATGTCAGTACACTAGCTTACTTAGAGGATAGGATTTTATAAAAGAAATGGCTGTATTGAAACATGTTTACGAGTAAGGTGCGTTCGTTGGTGTCCACATGTTGAATTTACTAATAAAATACAGCCAAAATGTATATTTCACTGTGTCCACTTCTTGGGGGCCATTTTAATTAAAATACACTGTTGCAAAAAACACAACATAAAATTGCGGTAGAATTATCGATGGAAAAGAAGTTTAATGGTTATTTGTTAATTGGTTATTAAGTCCTGACTCTTACGTTACGTAAGAGTTTATAGTTAATAGACATAAAAAGAGATGCATGCGGAGGACATAGACTATGATAGTAAATAAAGTTTTTTCGCCGGATATTTACAGAAAAATAATGCTGGCAGAAGCAGATAAAAAGGATGATATTTATCGTTACGATATGATGATGCCTTTTAAGGGTAAATGGGATTGTTATCATATTCCGATCAAGCCAACACATCCCGGTGGTTATGACATTATTATGGCAAACAACAGATTAGGACTAATGCCTCCATCTGATATAGACAGGGACTGTGAAATACAGATAGAAGCTCTTAATGATGTGGCAATATGGGATAATTGTCAGAATGCCATTGAACTGGCACTGAAACGCTTTGAGGAACATAATGTTGAATTGAAAGTGCAGGAATATTTATATTCAATCCTTTTAGCAAATCCGAAGAACGCCTATACTGTTATGAATGAGGGATATTGTGGAGACGGAGGTATTCCCGGTTACATAATGGGGTGGCTTATTCCATCTGAAGATACTATAAAGCGGCTTCCTTCAGCGCTGGCGCATGAGACAAATCACAATGTGCGTTATCAGTATATCAAATGGACTAATGATGTTAACCTTGCTGAAATGATAGTGAGTGAAGGATTGGCAGAAAACTACGCTACAACAATATTCGGAGAAGAGTTTCTTGGCCCATGGGTTACAAAAACAGATATGGAATTGATGCCACTTATCAAGGAAATCATTCATGATGGATTAAATGTAACCGGTTTTGACAATATTACATCTTACTTATATGGAGATGAGATGGCTGAAATTCAGGGCTTCCCTAAAATTGGCCTTCCATACTGTGCCGGGTATGCTACAGGATATTATCTGATCAAATATTTCTTGGAAAAGACGAATATTCCGATTGAAAAAGCAACTGTTCTTCCGGCTGAGGAAATATTGAATGTAGTTCCGGAGTTCTGGGAACTATAAAGATTCTTTAATCACATAATCTGAGTTATGCTTAAATTCGGGATAACTAAGATCGTGGTTTCCGGTATATAAGAAAAAAACGAGTATCATTTAAAATCGAGATATGTTTCACTAAAGAGAATGTATTTTATTTTTTCAAGATCCTCACATGTGATGCAAGACTTGTTTTTTTACATAGTGCTTGGCAATAGTTGTTAGTCCGGATGCCATGAAATCAATTGTGATAGCATCAGTGAGTTTATCAGGTGATGACTCACTTTTGTAAGTACAGCCTTACGATGACTACTGCAATAGCGTCTCTTGTGACCGGAAACGATGTGAATCCTAAGATTGCAATGACAGGTGAGGTTTCGCTGCGTGGGCTTGTTATGCCGGAGAAGCGATATGTTCCTTTCTTTTTGTGTCTTTTTCGATGTACTGAATTTGGAAGCAATTTTCGTATTCTTCGAAATACTGAAAATTGCTTCCGTTATTATATTTATTCGATAACGGCTGTTCCGTTTACATATAGTGTATAACCATTACTTACTATTTTAGAAACATCGCCATCAAACGATGTGATATATGTATCCGCTGTCAGAGTCCAGGTGCTGTCCTCGTCGATAGTTACATTGACTTCACCGACTTCCGTAGAAACTGTATCGCCTTTTGCATTTGTGATTTCTCCGCTGATAGAACCTGTAAAGCTGGAACCATCAGTAAGGTTAAATGTAAGGGTAGAATTGCTGCCTACAAGGATTGTACCTTCGAGAGTCTGATTTACGGCATTAACCGTTGCGATATTGTCGGCACCATTCCATCCGTCATCACAGACTGAGAGTAGGATGTTTTTAGAATCCTTGTTAGTGATTGTTACATTGTTCAGATTAATTACAGCGTTGGTGTTTGTTACATGGAACACGTGACCACTTTCACTGGTAAGGCTGCCACCGGTCATGTCAAAGGTTGATGTACCACTATCTGCATCACCTGACATGGACTGATAAATCATGATGGAATCAAGGAAAGTAGCGTTACCATTCATTTTTGTGTTGTTTGCTGTCATGTCACAGTCTTTCAGAGTAATGGAGTTCATTCCTTCAATACATACTGCTTCTGAAAGATTTGAAACAAGAGTTGCATTGGAAACTGTTATGTCAGCAGTTGAGTATATTGAAGGTGAGCCAAGTCCATTAGTTGTATAAATTCCGCCATCCACCGTAACGGTTCCACCACCACGGTCTGTACGTATTGCAGCTGATGACTGTCCGCTGGTTTCAACTGTGAGATTAGAAGCTTTTGTGATTCCACCGCCGGTTGTCATGATACCTCCGGAACCATCGCCTTTTGTTGTAATTGTTGAATCAGAAATGATAACTGTTGTTCCATCTCCGTCTGCACCGTTCTGGCCGCCGTTTCCACCATATGAAAATACACCGTTAGCACCATCTGCATCAGATGTAATGGTAGCATCTGTAATAGTGGTTGTTGATCCGTCCTTTACCAGAACTGCTGCATTAAGGCCGTAGAAGTTACAACTGTCTCCGCCGTCAGAATCACCGGTTTTACTGACAGTTGCATTTGAAATAGTAACATCCTCTGATGTTTCGATCAAAAGAGCGCTTTCATCAGCAGTAGTGCTCTCATAGGTCTGGCCATCCTGTGAATCGCTGCTTGTTATATTCACAGCTCCGGTATAATCTATGTCAGCGCTGCTCATTCCGCCACCACCAAATCCGCCGCCAGGTGCATCACCGGGGGCATTACCGGGTGCTCCGTCAGGCTTATCTCCACTTGGTGGTTCACCGGGAGCTTCTCCGTTTGGTGCTTCACCGTCAGGCTTATCTCCGGCTGGTGGTTCACCGGGTGTTTCTCCGTCCGGAGCTTCTCCATCAGGTTTATTCGGCGTTTCGGTCTGAACCGGCTCTTGTGCAGATGCTGTGGCTTCTTCTGTGATTACTTCAGTAACGGTCCCATTTTGTCCGCATGCTGATACTGACATGCACATTAGTATTATAGTTACGCAAGGAATTAGTTTTTTAACTTCGATTCTTTTCATAATATTTCACTCCTAATTTCAAAAAGGTTTTGTTTTTTGGTTGAACGCATGATAACATAGTGAACCTAAAAATAACCTAAAAGTCAAAAACAATTGAAGTAAAATGAATGATAGCTTTTTGAATATAAAATTAAAGACACATATTTGAAAAGGAGCAGATATGAATACAGATAGAATAACAGAATTAAGAAAAGAGTGGGAAGCAGAGGAGAAGATAGCTCATATACACGGATGGGATTTTTCTCATATTCATGACAGATACGAAGAAGAGGAAGATCTTCCCTGGGACTACAGGCAGATAATTGATGAGAACCGTGTAGACAGTATGAAGTTATTGGATTTCGATACAGGCGGTGGAGAGTTCCTGTTATCGCTTGGACATCCTTATGGCAACACAGCAGCTACAGAGGGTTATCCTCCAAATGTGGAGTTATGTAGGAAAGAGCTATTGCCTCTTGGCATTGAATTCAAAGCTTGTGATGATGCTGCAAATGTTCCTTTTGCAGACAGCTCTTTTGACATGATCATAAATAGACATGGTGACTTTGATTCTTCAGAAACATCAAGACTGCTGAGAGAAAACGGATTGTTTATTACTGAGCAGGTTGGGGCGGAAAATGACAGAGACCTTGTAAAGATGGTCCTGCCTGATGTACCGAAGCCGTTTCCGGAGCTTGAGTTATCTATTCAGAAGAAAAAGTTTGAGGATGCAGGATTAAAGGTTATTAGAGCAGAGGAAGCATTCAGACCTATCCGCTTTTATGATGTTGGCGCATTTGTCTGGTTCGCACATATAATAGAGTGGGAGTTTCCGGGATTCTCTGTAGAAAAGTGTTTTGATAGACTTCTTGAAATGCAGGAAGAGATTGATAATAAAGGATTTGTTGAGGGAACAATTCACAGATATCTCATCGTTGCACAGAAGATTGACCAATAATTATAGGCGATTTTCTGCCCTGCTTTGGTAAGCCGGGCAGAGCCGGTATCAGCTATTGTAATGAAACCTTCATCTTTGAGGACATGTATACTGCAGTAAAAGTCGAGAAACAACACATAACCGTACGGAATAGAGTGAAAAAACTTATTATCTGCATGGATTGACAGAGCGGGTTAGCATAGTCTAACATATAATACAAATGATAATGATTTTCAAGATATATAATAGACCCGATTTTTTCGGGTTTTACTTTTGATAAAAGGTTAGCTATAACTAACGTGCAAAGTGAGAAAGATAGTAGTGGCTGAATGAATAATGAGAAGATAGTTGAGGCTTTAAAAGAACGTGGGATGAGGATTACAAAGCAGAGGATGGTTGTTGCAGATGTCATTGCTGATAATGACGGAGCCAGCTGCAAGGATATCTGCTGTATTGTGCGAAGTAAAGATCCTTCAATTGGAGTGGCTACTGTATTGGTGGTGGAAGAAATTGAAGGAGTTTTAAAAGGAGCTGGTTTTTCTAAGGTAAAGACTGATCATCATAAGAGCAAACCGTGGATTACTGTGATAGCAAAGAAATAAGGATAAGGTTTATGTATCATATTGAAAAAAATACAGTACAGGAAACATTGATAATACCTTTATTTGGTAGAAAAGTATGCTCAGAGCATTTTCCGGATTTGTTTAAAGACCCTGAGGCAGAGCGCATCTGCTCTTTGCTGGATTATGATTTTGCAGAAAAGGGTAAGAAGATGGAGAGTGCAGTAGGGCTTTTTGGCGCGCTTGAAGTCGCGCAAAGACAGTATGATCTTGCATGGGAGGTTAAGGATTATCTAAAGAAACATCCAAACGCAGCGGTAGTAAACCTTGGATGCGGACTGGATGATACTTTTCGAAAATGTGATAACGGAGTCTGCAGGGGCTACAACATAGATATGCCGGATGTAATAGAAATCAGAAACGAGATCCTTTCTGCAGGAGAGAGGGAGACTAATCTTGGATATGACCTTAATGATGAACGCTGGATGGATGAAATAGACCCGTCTCATGGGTGTGTGTTCTTTGCATCCGGTGTTTTCTATTATTTTAAGACCGAAGTGGTAAGAGAATTATTTCAAAAGATGGCAAAAAGATTTCCCGGTGCAGTAATAGTATTTGATTCCTGCAATAAGCGTGGTGCAAAGATGATGACAAAGACCTGGCTAAAGGAAGCAGGCATAGCAGATGTGAATGCGTTTTTCTCTATTGAAGACAAAGCTGAAATAGAGGCGTGGAGTAGAGATTTTGTATCGGTAACCGCGCGAAGTTACATGAGAGGTTACCGAGATATCTACAATGATGTGAGAATCCTGCATAAGCTGATGATCAGGTTCTGTGACAGCTTGGTAAAAATGCAGATCATAAGGATTAAATTCAAGTAATGAGGCTGTGATATTCATGAAATGTAGCAGTTGATTTTAGCCAACAAAGCTCTTTACCCAGTATATTTGATGAAACAAAACAAACAGACGCCCATTGCTACCGAGTAGTGGGATTTACGTCATTTCTTTATCGTTAGGTATTAGCAGGTAGGGAAATGGCGTATTTTATTATGTGGACAGGGATGGGGATTATTCGAACTATGCTGTTAGGAATGTTTCTTTTCCATGAAAAGCTGACAGTTCCACAGGTAATATGTGTTATTCTAATTGTAGTTGGAGTAGCCGGTCTTAAGATTTTAGCCAAAGAATGAGGTGCAGCATGTTTAGAAAAATGAGAGGATATGGTCAGCAGATTTCGGAGCCCATTCATGGAATGTGGAACCTGGATAGGTACGTAAATCTGTTGATGGGTGAGATCCCGTGGCTTCAGGATGATATCAATGGATATGGACCTAAATATGGAAAAACTATCAGAGAGGTTAATCCTCTATATGCATCATTGAGCGGTGAAACCCAAAATAAAACAAAGATTATGGAGAAAAATTAGAAACGTGATAAGAAAAGCCGAACCAAAAGATCTATCAAGAATTGCTGAAATCCTGGTGTTTGCAAAAAGAATAAAGTACCGATCAATCTTTCATAATGATGAATATTCTTTTAACGAGTTGCAGGTAGTTAAGGTTGCCGATGAATTCAAGGATCCGGAACTCCTCGATAAAGTCTGGGTATACGATGATGGTATAGTTAAGGGAATGATCCATCTTAGTGGAAAAGAAATTGTAGAATTATATGTAGATTACTTCTTCTGGAAAGAGGGCATCGGATCTAAGCTGGTAGAATTTGCAAAAGAAAAATTTGATGCTAAGTTCGTATGGGCACTGGAGAAGAACGAAGACGCCATTCGCTTTTATGAGGCGCATGACTTTAAGCTTAACGGGAAAAGACAATTTGAAGAAGGTACACCAGAATATATTGTTATGTTGGAGCGAGACTGAGAAGGAGTATTGGAAAAATGGTCAAATATAGAGAAATGACAGAGGCTGACAACACTGTAGTCGCTACGATGATCAGAGACAACCTGAAAAAGTTTAAGCTTGATATTCCGGGAACGGTTTATTTTGACGAAGGACTGGACCACCTCAGTGATTATTACGGAAGAGATGAGCGAAGATATTTTGTTATTGAGGACGATAATGGTAAGGTAATTGGCGGAATTGGATTTGCCAGATTTGAGCTAGGACAGGATACAGCCGAGCTACAAAAGCTCTATCTTATGGATTCAGCAAAAGGCTCAGGCCTTGGCTATGAAATGATCGACTTCATTGAGGACAGGATGCGCGAGGCAGGATTCAAGGTTTCATATCTGGAGACTCACGATAAACTTCAGGCCGCAATCCACATCTATGAGAAGATGGGGTATAAAGAAATAGAGCGCCCCAAGGAAGTGAATCACAGTACCATGAACAGGTTTTTCAGAAAATGGCTATTTTCATAACAATCATCTGTCTCATAAAACTAATGATTTTCGATACACTTTTGAGAAGCTGCACATTATAGATTTTAGGGGCATATAGTAGGCTAAAAGCCACTAAATGCCTTTATTTATGTGCAAAAACAGGCTATAGTTGTAATAAGCACTTGTTTTGAGGGATTATGACAACGATGGAGGAGAAGTATGAGCTATCCAGATAGGCAAAAGGCCGAGGAAATATTGCGCGAAGCGGAAAGATGTAATCCAGGGCCTTGGGGAAACCATAGCAGGACAGCGGCTTATTGTGCTGAGAAGATAGCAGAATGTTCTGGGATGGATAAAGAAAAGGCATATGTTCTTGGCTTACTGCATGACATAGGAAGAAAGTTTGGAGTAAGACATCTTGGACATGTCTCAGATGGCTATTCGTACATGATGTCGCTGGGCTATGATGAGGTTGCCAGGGTTTGCCTTACTCATTCATTTAACAATATGACCACAGATGAATATATAGCGTGCGGATTAGCTTGGTTCGTACATCATTCGGATCGTCATTTTCTCTAATGCTATCAAGTTCTTTATCAAGACGTTCTGCTTCCTGGAGCAGGACGTCTTCCTTTAATCTACTGCATACTGCTCAATATTGGTTAACGATTAAAGACTACATTTTTCCATAACCATATAGAATTATGCAGTTGTGGAAAAAATGTAGAAAAAAGCATTACAAGGTGGTACAATCAAGGTGTAAAATTTCCACAACTACAAAAAATAGCAAGTTATGGAAGAAATGGCGGGAGCATATGATAGGAAGAGAAGCGGAAATAAAACAACTCAGATCGCTAAAGAATGAGGAGGAACCGCAATTTATAGCAGTTTATGGGAGAAGAAGGATTGGAAAGACATACCTGATTAGAGAAAGTTTTGAATATGAGTTCACCTTTCAACATACCGGAGTAGGAAATGACGAGAAAAAGAGTGCTGAAACACAGAAGCAGGAGCAGCTAAATAAGTTTAGTGAATCCCTATCAGAAGCGGGATATGACTGTGAAGAAAGACTTACTTCATGGACAGAGGCTTTTAATGCGCTTAAAGAAGTAATAAAGAAGTCAAAAGAGAAGAAGAAAGTCATATTTATTGACGAATTGTCATGGATGGATACAAAAGACAGTGGTCTTGTAACTGAGCTTGAGCATTTTTGGAATGGGTGGGCAACAGCCAGAAAAGAGAAAGATATTATTCTTATCATCTGCGCATCAGCAACCTATTGGATTATGGAAAAAATAGTGAATGATAAGGGTGGATTCCACAACCGATTGACGGGGCAAATACATCTGAAGCCATTCACATTGAAGGAATGTGAGGAGTATCTTCATACAAGAAAAATATTACTAAACAGACACCAGATTATCCAGTGTTACATGATCATGGGGGGAGTTCCGTATTACTGGAGCCTTCTGAAGAAAGGACGAAGTCTTCCTCAAAATATTGATGAACTTTTCTTTGCAGAAAATGCTCCGCTTCAAAAAGAGTATAACAATCTGTATAGAGCACTTTTTAAAAAGCCGGAGCAGTATGTAAAGATAATAGAAGCATTAAGTTCTGAAAATAAGGGAATAAGCAGAGAGGAAATATGTAAAAAGACAGGGATTGCAAGCTCCGGCGCATTTTCTAAAAAATTACAGGAACTTGAGGTTTGTGGATTTATTAGGAAATATATCCCGGCAGGATATGTAGAGCGGAATGCGATTTTTCAATTGGTAGATAACTATACGCTATTTTATTTGAGATTCTTAAAAAATAACACCTATGATGAACATTATTGGCAGACTCTGAATAATAGCCCCAAAATAAACGCATGGAGTGGAGTCGCTTTTGAGCGTGTTTGTCTGGAACATGTACCTCAGATTAAAGCGGCGCTAGGAATTGCTGGTGTGCACACAGAAGTCAATGCGTGGAAATGCGATGCAGATAAGAAAAAGGGATTACAAGGCTCGCAGATAGACCTTCTGATTGTAAGGGATGATCAGATTACCAATATATGTGAATCTAAGTACTCAAAGGCTGATTATCGAGTTGATGATTCATTTGATAGAGATATGAAGCGGAAAATATCGGATTATCTGATTGACAGTAAGACAAAACATGCCATTCATGCTACTTTAATTACTAATTATGGTGTTGTGGAAAACGAGTATTCAGGAGAATTACAAGCTGTTATAACCGGGGAAGAGTTATTCAAATAAAAAAATCTGATATAAACACTCTTTCTGAAGTTATAAAGATATATCTCTTTAAAAATGTGAAAAACTAAGAAGGACTAGGAATGAGATTAGAGATTAGTAATATAGGCCCATTAAAAAATGCAAATATAGAATTAGAAGGAATAACAATAATAGCCGGGCAGAATAATGTCGGAAAAAGCACAGTAGGAAAAACATTGTTTGCCCTACTTCAAAACATGGAAGTTTGGAGCATGATATATGAGGATCAATGTGCTCGATTAATATATGAGATTTTTGATAAAGAAAATGTAATCTTGGAGGATTTATGTCTTTCAATTGAGGGGGTATATAGGAGAAGAACAAATAGGATATCTATGATATTAAATGCATTAGCGTTTAGTGAAGATATCCGAATTGCGATTGAGGATTATAAGAGTAAGGATTGTAATTCTAAACATACTTTGGAAGAGTTGGTTGACAAGTTTTGTGATGACTATATATCTGTCTATATGCCTGCTGATGATGAAAGAAAGATTTTCAAAAAGCAGCATAGTGAAAAGCTAAATAAATGGAAAACCGAAATTCTGAACCATATAGATGATATGGAATTTGATGAGCTTGAATTGCAAAAAGGAATGATTTTTAACTGCATTAATGAAGTTTTTGAAAAACAGGCTATAAAAATTGGAAGTCAGAACGCAGAGATTAAATATACTGATTCCATTGAAAGAGATATTCGTTTTCAATTTGATCATGATAATTGTGAGCAGAATATTGTTATTAGAGAGAATAATAGGATTTTTTATATTGAGACATCAAAACTTTTTGATTTCTTATCAGATGCCAAGCACGGAAGTGATCAAAAGGCTTTTCTACAGTTCCTTATGAGACCAAATATATACAAGATGAAAAACTTGGAGAGACAGTATGATTTGGATTATAACAAGAGCAAAGGTCTTTTAAATCTGGACAAGAGTTTTTCAGGGATACTTGCACGTTTGGAAAATGTAATGGGGGGAAATGCGTCATTTTACCAAAAGATAGGACTTGAATTTAAAGACGAAAGATATACGGAGACAATTCATGCAGGTAATGTGTCAGCAGGGCTTAAATCTATGGCACTTTTGGAATATGCATTGAGGATTGGTGCTATAAAAGCAGGCGATATTATGATTCTTGATGAACCGGAAATAAACTTGCATCCGGAATGGCAAGTTGAATATGCAAGGACAATAGTTGAACTGGAAAAGCAATGCAATATTAAATTTATTATTACTTCACATAGTCCGTTTTTTATCAGAGCACTAGAATGCTATGCTGATATTTATGGAAAAATGGGTGAAATGAATGTATATGAGCTGACAAAGAGAGAAGATGGGGAAATTGAAGTGGAAAATGTTTCATACAGCGAGTTTGGAATGTCAAAGCTGTATGATGATTTAGCAGCGCCGCTTGATGCATTGGATGCTTTATTGGAGGGTAATGATTAAAGTTTTAGATTATGTAAAAAAAGAGAAGGAAGGTAGCACACACGTAGAATATGAGGATGAATATATTTTTTCAACATTAAAGTGTGCGGCATATAGTCATAGCGAGAGAGCATTGGCAAATGATTCTAAAGGAAATAGTAATGATGATTGGATTGGGAGTAAATCCAGTCAAATACCTACTATTCTTATGGATAATGTCAAAGGTCTAATTGATAGGAACAGAAAGTCCGTAGATGCTTTCATGTATCATTTTAGCAATGCTGAAAAACTAAATTACCTGATTGAATTTAAAAAAGCATCTAAAAGCGGTGTTATAGATATACTTGATAATGGGAAAGACGATTCGATATATTTTAAGTTTAGAGATACGGCATTACTTATGAAAGACGAAATCCTGTTTGGAGGATGTCTTGAGTCGGTAGATCTGATTAAGAATACACATGTGATTGTGGTATATGCCGGAAAGAATGATAAGGCTGGAAATGAACAGCCACGTCTTCCAGGTTCCAATAAAGCGGAAAAGGATGATAAAGGAAAACAGAAAAAGGCTGTTAGAAACGCATTTCATAGCCCAAACAGAAATATTAATAAAAATAGAAATTATGATAAAAAATCAAAAAAGTATAGAGACTTAGATACGGAATCCACTCTAGATAAAGATTTAGAAATTGAAAACCGTAAAGACATTGCAGACAAAATAGACAGTTTTGCTTGTAAGATTCGTGATTTGCAGTTTGCGTATTGTTTAAAGGATGAATTTTCTGTACCAGGTATACCTAAGGAACGCAAAGATAAAGCAAAGGGTAAAATTCGTCAGGTTACACTTTTTTCTGGTACCGATTTTAAAATGCTTTTAGAAAATGGTGATTTTGATAATTGGGATTGGGGAGATTATCTATGATTAGGTCACTCATAGGTCATGAGAAACTATTTTTGCTAGTCAAATGATTGTGGGGGTTACTGTGCATATACTTTAACAAATTAACGCGATAAAGTGAGTGAGGAAGGCTGTCATCTTGGCAGCTTTCTTTTTTTGAGGATTTTGGGGTATTTCTTAGGTGGAATAATTGAAATTATGTGTTTATGAAACATAAAGATGAAAATACGTAGTGTGAATGGGCAAGGGCACTGCAACAGACAGGTATGAGTCTGAAAAACATTCGTTTATAGATGAGAGAGGTTGTTATGAAGAGCAGGTTAATGAAGAAGTTTGGTTTTTTATGGGGAAGCTCGAGGAAAGAGATTGTGAGGTTACTTGATGAGAATGACAAGGATTATATCATTCGTCAGTGGGGGAGTGAGGAGCTGCCATTTAGGGATTTTTATATAAGCAGGGCTGTGTTTGTTGAATTACTGTTGTTGTCTAATGAGGGCGTGATTGTGGTTGCTTCTACTACTGCGGATGATGGTAAGGGAGGTATAGAACCAGGGAGGTTGGTCTGGGGAGGAAGGTTTGGTGGAGAGAAGAACTGTTCTGATATGTAATTTTTTTGAGCTAAGAATTGTTTGTGTATGTTTCTGTGGGTATAATAATTCAGGATTATTACCATGAAGATGTATAACAAGAGGAGAAGAACTTGAAAAGAATACTGGCTATAGCATCGTTTTATTTGATAAATTTTGGATTGTGGGAGTTGCTTAAAGGATATATTGGTAGTGAATGGGATTCATTTCTGGTATATGTGATTCTATTTCCGTTGATGATTTTTATTTTTTGGAATGAACTTAAATCAGAATGGAAGGAATTTTCTTCTATTCTGAAAACGAAATCATTTTATGTATATCTGATAATTTGGTTGGTTTTGGATTTGCTTTTTACCGGTTTATTACTTTGGGGAATAAATACTTTTGGATGGGATATTTTACCGCAGAATAATAATAACGTAAAAGACCAAATGGTGGTAGTTCCGCTTTATTTGACCATGATTCAGGGGTGCATTTTTGCTCCGGTTATTGAAGAGTTGGTATTTAGATATGCTATTATTAGCAAAACCGAGAATAGAATTGCACAGATGCTATTATTTATTGTTTCAGTGGTAATGTTTGATTGTATTCATATAGTGAGGCTTCCTGAATTCTTTTATTATCTTATACCATCACTCTTTTTAACATCATTTTATATGAAAAAGAAGAATCCATTTACTTCAATAGCTTTACACTCAGCAATAAACGTAGTTGGATATATTTCTTTGATTGCGGGTATTTTGTGAGATATAAATGGATACGAGAAGGGCACAAATGATAGAAATATATTATTTCGATATAGAATCTATAAGCGAATATCAGTTACAAAAAGCATATTCATGGATTTCAGAAGATAGAAAGAAAAAGGCTAGAAGATATAAGTTCCGGGATGATGAGAAAAGATGTGTTTTTGGTGAAGCTTTAGTCAGATATGGATTATTAAAGAAAGGATATGAAAAGGACATTTCAATTTTTCATAATTCTTTCGGAAAGCCTTATATGGGAAAAAACGACACCTTTTTTAACATTTCACATGCTGGAAATTGGGTAAGTGTAGCATTTTCAGATGATGAAATAGGAATTGACATAGAGAAGAAGATATATGATGAAGATGTATGTTAATGCTATACCGCTTGAAACAAAACTCGCAGGAAGAACTTTTAGGGAGTGTTTGAAGGAAACATCTGTAGCGGTTTTTGAAACAATGCGCCATCAGAAATGTGTTTTGTTGAATATATATGATCGGGATGATATCGCTAATACGATTTCCAGCGTAGGTAATATGGAGTTGGAGTAAATGATTTTGTAGCAATCATGGCTGAAAAGAGTCTTTCGATGGTTGTTGGATTATGCGGAATTATTAAGGCAGGTGCAGCTTATGTCCCAATAAATCCTGATTATCCTGAAGACAGAATACATTATATTTTAAAGGATTGTTGTCCTAAGGCGATAATTGCTCATGATTTTAAGTTTGAAACTGATGTACAGGTGGTTGATATAGAAGACTATATGGGACTTGAAGATGATGCTATAGATATAGCTAATAGTCCTGATGATTATGCCTATGCAATATATACATCCGGAACAACAGGTCAACCAAAGGGCACTATTATTAGCCATAAAAACATAAATAGATTAGTAAAAGGTGTTAGCTACATAGATTTGGATGAAGATACCAGGTTACTTCAGACAGGATCTATAGCCTTTGACGCTTCTACATTGGAGGTATGGGGCACTCTATTAAATGGAGGATTGCTGGTTTTAGCAGATTCTGACAAGCTATTGGATTGCAAATTGCTAAGGGAATGTATATCTGAAAATTCAATTACTACAATGTGGCTTACTGCAGCACTATTTAATCAGATGATAATGATGGATAAATATATTTTTTCCGGATTATCTCACTTATTAATAGGAGGAGAAAAACTAAAGGAAGATCATGTACGACTGTTTAGGGAGAATAATCCTAATATAAGACTTACGAATGGTTATGGACCTACAGAAAGTACAACATTTACTACTACATACGAAATACATGCTGTAGATGGAAATATACCTATTGGAAAGCCTATAGAGAATACGCAGGTTTATATTTTAGATAAAAATAACAAACTGTGTGGTATAGGCATGGCTGGTGAATTATGTATAGCCGGTGATGGATCCTCAACATCGCAAATATTAAATATATCCAACGAATAGCCTTTATTTTGCTCAAATGGTTTAACTACAATATTTCCATCTTTATAAACTGCACGAAGCATATCATGATGTTTTGTCAAAGCTTGCAATATAAGCTCTGTCATATTCTCATCATCCTGCGTATTTATCATTATTGACTGATTAAAGTGCCAGGGTTTTGGAAGATTCCAATTCTCAAATTCATGTATTATTGGTGTTTTCTGAACCTCTCCGGATACCTCTCCCTGCTCATATTTGACATTGTCTTCAGCAGCTGCTGTCATAGCTATTTTTCTTGGGCATCGACCTGTCATTACATCCTTTACACTAATCAAGTGATTACTCTCTCTAACATTAGATACAATTCTTATTGCTTTTATAGAGTCACCACCCAGTTCAAAAAAGTCTTCATCAACACTTACACTTGAGATCCCAAGAATATCTTCAAATGCCTTACATATTGCCTTTTCAGCATCTGTTTCAGGTGCAATATATTCAGCCCTGTTGTTTGTTTTGATTTCCGGTAATGCTCTCACATCAAGCTTTCCATTAGTCGTTACTGGAATTTTATCTATCTGCATCATATATGCAGGGACCATATAATCAGGAAGGTTTGTCCTTAAGACAGCTTTTATATCTTCTAAATCCAGAACTGTATCGCTAGTCATGTATGCATATAACGCTTTATCACCTGATAAATCTTCTTTTGCCACAACAACACAGTCATTAACATTCTTATATTGGCGGATAGTACTTTCTACTTCCTCTGGCTCAATACGAAATCCATGAATTTTTACCTGATTATCATTTCTGCCAAGGTATTCTATATTTCCATCTGGCTTCCATCTGGCAACATCACCGCTAAGATACAGCTTCCCTTCCCCGAAAGGATTATCTATAAATTTCTCATTTGTAAGTTCTTCTCTATTTAAATACCCAATTGCCAATAGCTTAGGTAGAAGTTTCATAATTATAGTTTCAATTATGATATCTGCATTAGTTATTTTTCTGAATTTTGTAACAAATAATGACATAGTAGCCCAGTATGAAGAAGCTCAAAAAGGGATTTATCACGATTATGATGCACTTATCACTTCTGATGATCTTACCTTTAAAGTAAAAGATCTAAAATACAAAAAAGATAATACAGAGGATTCCATAGAGCTAACTTATTATGTAATCGAAGATAAGGACAATAAAAATACATATTATAAGCTACTCGGAACGGATGTTAAAAAACTAGTGGATGCGGGACTTATCACACTCCAGTCTGAGTTAGGAAAAAAACCGGTAATTATCAGCAAGAGCACAGCATCAAATAATAAACTTGCCGCTAAGGATAAAATAAATTTTTACACGATGGAGGGAGAAAAAAAAATATCCATAACAAATATTTGTGAGGATAAAGGTTTGTTCCAGGCGGATTCAACATTTCCTTTGGTGATTATGGATAAGAATTTGCTTGTAAAGAAAACGGGCATTGATAAAAAGGCTGTTTCCGCAATGCTTCTTAATTTAAAAGATGACGTTGATATAACTGAATTCGCAAGAACAATTAAAAAAGATAATAAAGGATTTACAGTTAGAGATAATTGAAAATTTAAGAGGCTGGACTACAGGAATGGCAGTGCCGGTATTTGTAGTAGATACCAAAGGTGGAAAAGGAAAAGTTCCTATGCAACCAAATTATATAGTACATTCGGATTCGAAATCATTGGTTCTTAGAAATTATTTGAACGAAAAAATAGAGTATAAAGAATCAGAGTTTTTACTTGCATAAATGTGCGGAGTATTTTCAAGAAAGGGGTTAGGTTATTGTGAAAGAATATGACATTACTAGTTTAGATGCAAACATGTCTTCTTATGATAAAGGAAAGAAAAAACAAATAACAATAAAAATAAATAATAATACTATTGATTATTTTAGAGATTTATCAGAGAAGGTTGGGATTCCTTACCAGACCCTTATGAATTTGTATTTAACTGAATGTGCAGAAAGCAATAGAAAGTTGAAAATGGTTTGGGCATAGAAGGTAAGCGGTAAATAAAAAGCCCTCTAGTTGGTCGCTTACAAATGAAGTACAAAAAGAAAAGACTCAAGCTGCGTAGAAACTTGAGTCTTTTCTTTTTATTCCTCGCCCGTATATGTTCTAGTATAGTGTACCATGCTTACTTTCTTGGCAATCCCCAGTATAAACAATGCTGCCATAATAGCAATTGCTGCTTCAAAACTGAAAAAGCTTACTACTATTGCAAATAATAATAGGAAAATAGCTGCAAACTTTACTGTAAACTTCCCAGATAGTGATTCGATATGACACATACGCTCATCATGCATTTCGTTATAGATTTGTGTAAGTTTCTTATCATCCTTAAGAGCATTTGAATACTTTACAAGATGATAAATACTTATGATGTCCAATACGATTACCATTCCTATTACAAATCCCTGCATGAAATCAGCATAATTAGATGTTGCATACCTTGCAGTTATAGTTGGTCTCTGTGACACAAAATACAATGCTGCACTAAGTAGTATAATTCCAACATATGCAAAATTCTGTTTTTTAATTGATTCTCTCATCTGATTCATTTTTTTGTTATTCATTAGTCTTCTTCCTCCAAGCTCTCAAAATCAAATACTTCCTCAATGTTCATATTGAAGTGATGTGCAATCTTATACGCTAATATCAGAGACGCTGTATATTTTCCTAC
The DNA here is from genome assembly GCF_000703165.1 of Butyrivibrio sp. AE3004. Taxonomy (NCBI): domain Bacteria; kingdom Bacillati; phylum Bacillota; class Clostridia; order Lachnospirales; family Lachnospiraceae; genus Butyrivibrio; species Butyrivibrio sp. AE3004. The sequence continues at coordinate 268,043 of NZ_JNLQ01000001.1, read as the reverse complement.
CTCTATAGAGGTAATTGTCTGACGCGTAGTTCCAACAATATCAGCAAGTTCAGATTGCGAAAGTTTATTCACTTTCCTTAACTCCTTTATTTTGTTTTTCATGACAGCCTCCATACTCTTGCTAAGTTTGCTTTGCAGATTTAGTATAGTTTGCTTTGCATATTATGTCAAGTTAACTTTGCATTATTTTTTATCTTTTTTTAAAATCATCCGTAAGCATTAAAGAGGAAGCCCACACAGAATACCATTTTGAAAAATCAAGAAAGTTTAAGACTTTTCCTACTTTCTAAACTTTTAGTCAACAAAGTTCCTGCAGATTTAATCTGCAGGTTTTCTTATGCAATAGCCGTATCTGATTGCAAATCAGATTTTTCATTATTATTTGATACCTTAGGCTGCTCTGGCATAGGAAATAGATTATCAAGTAAGTGCCTGTTTGCTTCAATCTGATCTATTTCGTATTGTCTGTACTCTTTAGATCATCAAATTAAAAACATTAGCTCTGGATTCTTGTTATATATAGAGTCCAGAGCTTTTTTGGTCGTCAGATTGGATTTTTTCTCATAAACAAATCAATAGACATAAAACCAAACAGATATTGTGTTTTTAAAAACAGATAAGAAGCATAATACAGACATAAGGAAAACACAAACACCAAACACAGATGAGGAGGAATATACCATGAGATTTAAAGATGTTCAGGATACAAGAAAAGCAGAAGTAAGAAAAGAGCAGAGAGATGCAGCTGTCCAGAAGATATTTTCACAGTTTATGGAGAGACTTTCCTGTGTAAACATGTGTAACAGAAAAGCCGTAATGGTATTTGGTGCGACATTTACTATCTGATATATATTAAAGAGAGACTTTGATGCGCATGATTCAGTATGAATTGTGCGCTAAATTTTTAATATATATAATAAATATGTGATTCTTTAGCGTAAATCGTGGGGCTAAAACAATAATGGTCAAGGTGATAGATTATGCAGGATGAAGTGGTAAAAAAGATGGATGTAGCGCTTTCAGATTATCTTTTCCGGCAGCGTGAAGAGGAGTATGTTCATGCAACACTGCCCCAGGAGATGTCAGGCTTTGAATATGTAAAAAACGGTGATATCAAAGGGCTGAAACGCTTTCTTGTAAGGCATAGAAAAGCTGAGTTTCCTAAGCTGTCAGAATCTCCGGTACAGCAGGAGCGATATTTATTTGTATCAGTTATAACTACTTGTTGCAGAGTTTGTATTGAGAGTGGGATGCCATCCGATGAGTCCTATGGATTATCGGATCTCTATATCTTGAAGATGGACAGCTTAAAAACGACTGAGGATATAAAAGCTCTGTACGAGGAGATGATGCTTGATTATGCAGGCAGGATGAAAGCATATCATGAAAATCACACGGATTACTCACCCAAAATCCTTCAGTGTATGGAATACATTGAAAATCATATGCATAATAGGATCACAATAAAGATTATTGCTGACGAAATCGAGATGAATGCTTCATGGCTTTCTACTGTTTTTGCAAAAGAAGTGGGGCTATCAGTATCAGATTATATAAGGCAGAAAAAATTGACCGCTGCAAAGCACCTGCTTTCATATAACGAATATAGCTGCACAGATATAGCTGAATACCTGGGGTTTGCCAATGAGAGTCATTTTTCAGCGCTTTTTAAGAAGTATGAAGGTGTTACACCTAAAGAATATAGAAAGAAAACTTATAACAAAACATTTACCAGTATGGGAAGGAGAGAGTGAGTATGGCAGAGAAGATCGTTCAAACAGCAGGAAGGGATCAGCTTGGAGATTTTGCTCCTGAGTTTGCACATTTCAATGATGATGTTCTCTTTGGTGAGAACTGGAATAATGAGGATATCGACCTAAAGACCAGGAGCATTATTACTGTGGTTGCGCTCATGGCACAGGGGCTTACAGATATTTCCTTTAAACATCATCTTGAGAATGCCAAGAAAAATGGTGTTACCCAAAAAGAGATTGCAGCTGTGATAACACATGCAGCATTCTATTCAGGATGGCCTAAAGCTTGGGCAGCATTCAGACTGGCAAAGGAAGTCTATGAAGCTAACTAAATGGAATAATATTCATGGATTAATGAGAAAATCCGGATTCTTGTCACGTAGAATCCGGATTTTATTTGTATGAAGAAAAGTGTTTCTTATGAGGGGGGTTATATGTTTTGTTCTATGATGTTATCTTACATTGGAAATCGTAACTTAAAGTGAAGTTTATATGTTTTTTATGTGAATTCGATAATCATTACTTTGCAAAGATGAGAATTTATAGAAATTTAATACTTCCCAAGACCTTTGCATTAGATCAAATATTTTAAGGTTAAATATACCGATCATGCAGATGGAGGTGTTTATGGGAAAAATCAGCAAAGCCATCGAAAAGAAAAAGAAAGGAGCTTCTGTAAGCCTTTCGAATGGAAATATGGTAAACGATTCAAAACATACTATGAAGGATTGAAGACGATCCGAAAACTCATGAAATAAAAAGATTATTTTAATGAGTGATGGGAACTACATCAAGTGATTGTACACTTTTTGGATATACGGTATAATGTATATACATTAAAAGGAGGTGATCACATGGAACAGGTTGCAATAAGGGCCTGGGGTAATAGCCAGGGGATTCGAATACCTAAGGATATATTGGAAAAATTGCAGTTAAAGGTTTCTGATGTGTTGGATATAGAAATAGAAAATGACACTATCGTGCTTAGAAAACAGTTTGTTCATAAAACTTTCGAAGAAAGACTTGCAGAGTTTAACGGTGAAATAACAGTTTGCGATTTTGATTGGGGCGAACCGGTAGGGAGAGAGATTTTATGAGCGAGTATAATCAGGGGGATATTATAAGGATTACAGGTTTCAAAAGACAGCTGTTCGTTATAGTTAGCAAAAATGCTTTTATAAACGCAACTGGCATATTTCATGTATGTCCTATGCTTTCTAATATTCAGGCGGGGCCTATACATATTCCAGTGTGTGGGAAAAAGAGTGAATCAGGGACTGTAATTTGCGAGCAGATTAAAGCAATAGATCCTAGGGCAAGAGGATGTAATAGAGTAGATTCTCTTGCATATGAGGACATTATGAATGTATCAGATGCGGTGCAGGGAATTTTTGAGTATGATTGATAATACATTTTAATTTCGAAATAAAGACTGTGATAAAGGCTTATGTAGCTTCATAGTCTTTTTTGCTTTTACTTGTTGGTGGCAGCTGAATTGCAGGAGCCATACATCGAGGATTAAATTTTTTTATGATTTCACTTGAAAACAATTTTTAATCATATTCTCGCACATAGCCCGCTGCTTCATCAACTGTTTTAGCAATTCAGAATCCGAGAGGCCAACAAGACGTTTTCTGAAGCAGTATCTGCAGTACATGGCGCAGACATTGGTGGAGAGTATAAGGGCTGTCTGTTTGTATTTATGCTGAACCCCCCCTCACATTTAGTGTTTTCGCATTCTCCACTTGTATCATAGCTTCCGTTTTGCAATAGTTCTTCCTTAGAAGGAATGCACATTTTTGCAATGGGATCCTCAGGATCATTAATATCTATCAGTGAAAAATAATATGGAGTTATCATCATGGGATAACGTGAGACTATTTTTTCAAGCTTATCTGTTTCAGAAGAGGACAGCCCTAGTTTATCACCCAGTTGTTTTGCGGTTGTAATGGAATTACTTAACTCGTTCTGCCAGCTCAAATTAAATACCTCCTATTAGTGTCCAAATGTATTGCTGGTAACAGCAGCTGCTTTTGCAGCGACAGTGTTAGTTGCCGCATAAAGAGAGTTTGTTGGTGCAACGGGACTCATAAGAACTCTTCCGGTTCCTCGGTATACATTTACCAGACCTTCGCCGCTTACTGCGGAACCTAAGAGTGTCTTCGTCGATTTTTCAACAGTAAACTCAAGATTTGAAGACCAGCATACTGCAAGGTTACCATCAATCTTCAGAGTTTCATTGTTAAGTTCCACTTCTATCATTTCGTCATATGGAACATTACTCTCAAGTGCTGCTATACCACTTCCTGAAAGGCTGAGATTAAAAAATCCTTCTCCTCCGAGTGCTGCTGATGACAGGTTTTTCCTTGCAACCACTGAATTTTTAACCGTTCCGGAACATGCGTAGAACATGCCATCCTCTATAGTAATCCCGGATCCCCATGAACCTACATCTACAAGTATTATATACTTATATGTTGGTTCAAGAACAAGCCATCCATTTCCTACATATTCAGGCTTAACAGCGGACTCTTTGGTAACAGCTCCCTTTACCATCTTTCCGAAAAGATCTCCCACACCTTTTATTCCTGATGTTGCCCGAACATCTCCTGCCATCCATTGCATAGCACCTGCCTGCACAATTGCAGAATTGTTCTCATCAAGCTCTATTACCACCTGCCTTCTTCTTACTCCCATCTTGCCCATAAAATACTCTGCTGTAGCATTTGCCGGTGATACGCTTGAATCTTTAATGTATTCAAGTACATGAAAATTCCCCATATTACTGACAAATTTTCTTCCCTCATTTTCAAAATTTCTGATATTCATTTTATGTTCCTCCTCACAATATAATAATATCATATATTTGGAAAACCCTGTAGATAAATACCTGAATGATGATTTGCATAAGGGGGATTTTTCTTTTATTCCGGATATCGGCAATAAGAGAAATTGGAAGACAGAGTAGCTGTATGGTTAACATCAACTAACAAAAATGTCTGATAAAAAGGCTTGACAAATACTCCCCTCTAGTATATATTGCAGATGGTAGGGGGGACTATAGAGCTCTTTGCAAAGCACTGCGGTCCCAATATCAAGATCAAGGCATCAGGCGGAATTGCATCCATTGAAGATGCTGAGAAGTTTATCGAGCTGGGAGCTCACAGACTTGTAAAGATTGTCAAAAACATGTGATAGTACACAGGACTATTTAGGAGCGATAAATGACGCAGTATATTGTTACGGGAATGACCTGCGCTGCATGCCAGGCCAGAGTTGAAAAGGCGGTAGGAAAGCTACCCGGGGTAAAAGAGGTGAGTGTTTCACTTCTTACCAATTCTATGGGTGTAGACGGTGATGTCAGCGAAGCTGATGTTATACGTGCTGTAGAAGAAGCAGGCTATGGCGCAAAGCCAAAGAATGCAGCAGATGCAAAAGAGAATAAGGAAAAGCACAGCGCTTCCGCTAAGCTTGCTGCGGAGGAAGAAGCCTTAAAGGACCATGAGACCCCAAAGCTTGTTAAGAGGCTTGCCTGGTCCATAGGATTTCTTTTAATCCTTATGTATCTGACCATGGGGCACAACATGCTTGGGTTCCCGGTTCCGGCGTTCCTTGAGCACAATCATCTTGGACTTTCTCTTACGCAGATGCTTCTGGCAATAATCGTGATGTATATTAACAGAGCATTCTTCATCTCGGGGTTCAGGACGCTTTTCCATGGGAGTCCCAATATGGATGCTCTGGTGGCTCTTGGTTCATCGGTATCTTTTGGCTGGTCACTGTATGTTTTTTATAAGATGACCGTGATGATTACTCAGGGAACACCTAATTCGGATCTTATGGAGATTTACCACAGTCAGCTGTATTTTGAGTCAGCGGCAATGATTCCGGCCCTTATCACAGTAGGTAAGACCCTGGAATCAATGTCCAAGGGAAGAACAACAGATGCGCTTAAGAATCTTATGAAGATGGCCCCCAAGACCGCCACGGTAGAGCGTGATGGGAAAGAGATTTTGGTGGATATCGACGAAGTTCAGACGGGAGATGTATTTGTTGTAAAGCCCGGAGATTCAATACCTGTAGATGGAACAATCATTGAGGGAGATACTGCTGTTGATGAATCGGCCCTTACAGGAGAATCAATACCTGTAGATAAATCCGTAGGAGACAGCGTAAGTGCTGCAACCATAAATCAATCCGGATTCTTTAAGGCGAAAGCAAGTCGCGTCGGTGAAGATACAACCTTTTCACAGATCATTCAGATGGTCAGCGATGCTGCAGCCACAAAGGCACCAATTGCCAGAATAGCAGATAAGGTTTCGGGTGTATTTGTACCGGCAGTTATAGCTATTGCAGTCATAGTTTTTATCATATGGATGGTTCAGGGAGCCGGAGTGGTGTTTGCTCTTGAACGGGCTATAAGCGTGCTTGTTATAAGTTGTCCGTGTGCATTGGGACTTGCAACACCCGTTGCGATTATGGTTGGTAATGGTATGGGCGCCAGGAACGGATTTCTGTTTAAGACCAGTGAATCTCTGGAGTCTACAGGAAAAGTTCAGATTGTGGCGCTTGATAAGACAGGAACAATAACTGCAGGTAAGCCTGAGGTAACAGATGTAATTCCTGTAGACGGAGTCACAGGAAAAGAACTTGTTACTGCAGCTTACCTTATGGAAGTAAGGAGCGAACATCCTCTGGCAAAGGCAATCGTAAACTCTGTCCCCAATCCGCCATGCCCGGTGCATCCCATCATTAACTGGAAGGCGCTTCCGGGAAACGGAATATCCGCCGAGCAGGATGGTAAGGCTTTGTATGCAGGTTCCGGAAAATTTATCCGCACTGTATGTAAGATAGATGCTGCTATGGAGAAGAGAGAAAAGAGCCTTTCAGAAGAAGGTAAGACCCCGCTGTTTTTTGCAAGAGATGGGAAGCTTCTCGGGATAATCGCTGTTGCTGATGTTATCAAAGAAGATTCTGCTCAGGCTGTAAAAGAACTTCAGAACATGGGTACCATGGTTGTCATGCTTACCGGTGATAACGAAAGGACAGCCAGGGCAATCGGAAAGCAGGCTGGAGTAGACAGAGTCATAGCAGGTGTTCTTCCGGAGGGTAAAGAATCGGTTATTAGAAAACTTCAGAAATATGGAAAAGTCGCAATGGTAGGTGATGGAATCAATGATTCACCTGCACTTACCCGCGCAGACATTGGCATAGCAATCGGTGCAGGAGCTGATGTTGCAGTGGATTCCGCTGATGTTGTACTGATGAATTCAAAGCTTACTGATGTATCAGCAGCTATAAGGCTCAGCCGGGGAACTCTTAGGAACATATATGAGAATCTTTTCTGGGCATTTGCCTATAATATTATTCTCATCCCCATGGCGGCAGGGCTGTACCGCGGTATTCATATGAATCCCATGTGGGGAGCAGCGGCAATGTCCCTGTCAAGCTTCACGGTATGTATGAATGCGCTCAGACTTAATCTTTTCAAGGTACATGATACATCTCATGACCATAAGATGAGACATCCTGCTTCGATAGAGGAAGTAATAGATAATAATAACAATAACGAAATGGAGGAAAAGACGATGACAAAGACACTTAAGGTAGAAGGAATGATGTGTGAGCACTGCGAGGCCCGTGTAAAGAAGGCCCTTGAAGCTATTGCAGGTGTTGAAAGCGCTGTGGCTGATCACAACGCTAATACAGCAGTGGTAACACTTAGCACAGATGTAGCAGATGATGTGCTTACAAAAGCTGTAGAAGATCAAGACTATAAGGTGTTGGGAGTGGAATAAGCTATGACTTCAAATATCATTATCATTGCAGTAATTGTTATCATTTTTATTGTTGCACTCAGAGGTTCGATCAAGCATTTTAAAGGAGAAGGCGGATGCTGCGGAGGCGGAGGCGGGACCGTTAAAGAGCCTGATAAAAAACTATCCGGAAGTGTGATCAGGACAAAAGTATTCAAGATTGACGGAATGCATTGCGAAAACTGCACCAATCGTGTGAAGAGGGCAATCAATAGAATTGACGGAGTATCTGCTAAACTTAATCTCAAAAAGAAGCAGGCAGTTGTGCAGTATGAAAAAGAAGTAGAAGATGAAACTTTGATAAAAGAGATAGAAGGACTGGGCTATAAGGTTGTATCAGTACAATAAAAAGCCGGTACAATGATGATTTGCAGGAGATTACTTATGGCAAACAAAAAGACAATGAGAACAGCAGCACAGAAAAAGGCTCTGATTAACCGCTTAAAGCGCCTGGAAGGACAGATACGCGGGGTGGAAAAGATGATTGAGGAAGACGCATACTGCAATGACATCCTTCAGCAGTCCATGTCAGCTGCTTCCGCAATAGATGGCTTTAATCAGGAACTCCTTGGATATCACCTGAAAGGATGCGTTACTGATGGAATAAAAAACGGAGATGAAGAAATCGTTGATGAACTATTAAAAACGATAAGAAAGCTTATGAAATAATAGTTTTGAAAATTTTTGGCAATTTTAAGTTTACGGAACAGGATATACTTCGGCACAGTATAACCTGTTCCTTTTTTTGTGTTATGAGCTATACAAAATGTTGCGCAAGTTGCGCAAAAACACAATAAATTTTGTGATTATTCAACAAAAACAGCAGAACGAAAATTGTGACTTAATACAATGGATAAGCTAACTTTTTAAGTGTTATACTAACAGAGCATTAGTTGCGCAAACGGTTGCGCAACTGTTGCGCAAGGAAATCAGGTTTAGCAAAAAGGGAGGATACAAATGAGAAGGGTTAGCTTGAAGAGAAAAGCGGCAAGGGGGATTAGTGCCACCCTTATGTCAGTGATGACACTGGCACAGATTGGCACATCTGTTTGTGCAGAAGAAATGGACTATGCAGCTCCGGAACGAAATTGGAAACTTACTCAGCTTGTAGTAAATGGGGATTTTGAGACAGGCAATACGGAAGGTTGGGAAGTTAATCTTAATAACGCTGATGGAGATAGCGCAGGTACTAAGATTAAAATCGATGAATGGGCATCAAATAATAAAACTCAAATATTTAATTTTTGGAATAATCATGCAGATGCCGAGGACTTTTGTCTTTCGCAGAATATTGAAAAGGTGCCTGCCGGCACATATAAACTTGCTTTTGATGCCGATGGTGCTGAGGCTGAACCCGGAATAGTTCTGAAAGTCTGTGATAAAAGTGTTGAGTATACTACTACAGGTTGGGACGCTTGGTCTACCTACGAAACCGAAGAATTCACTCTGACAGAAGAGAGTGACATTACAATCGGCTTCGAAGGCAGTATTAACAGTGGTTATTGGGGCGATATAGATAATGTCTGCCTTTATACGGATGGTGAAACAGGTACTTCTACTGAAGGTGAGCATACTACGGTAGGCGAAAAAACTTCAGAAGATGATCCGAAGAATACTGAGGGCGAAAAAACGGAAAATGACAAAAAAGAAGATACATCAGTAAATGCAGAGATTTTTGTTGAGAAGGTTCCCGGATGCGATGAGAACTTTATCACAGGAGTAGATGTGAGCTCATATATCGCACTGAAAAATGGTGGTGTAAAGTTTTACAACTATGAAGGGGAGGAGCTTGATGACCAGGGATACTTTAATTTTCTTAGTTCTTGTGGAGTTAATTATGTTCGCCTTCGCGTATGGAATAATCCTGGTGATGAGAATGGCAACGGATATGGAGGAGGAAACTGCGACCTCGAGAAAGCTAAAACAATCGGACAGTGGGTCACAAATGCGGGAATGAGAGTGCTCATTGATTTCCATTATTCAGATTTCTGGGCTGATCCCGGAAAGCAGACTGCACCTAAGGCTTGGGCAGGTATGGGAACTGATGAAAAGGCAGCGGCACTTAATGAATATACAAAAGTAAGCCTGAAGTCACTTCTTGACGCAGGTGTCGATGTAGGAATGGTACAGGTTGGTAATGAAACAAATAACGGAATTGCCGGAGAGAGCGAAAGTGCCGGTATGGTGAAATTGTTCGCTGCCGGTGCACAAGGAGTAAGAGCGGTTTCGGAAGAAACAGGAAAGGATATTCTTGTTGCAATCCATTTTACTAACCCTGAAAGCGGAAGATATTCAGGATATGCCCAAATGCTTGAGAATGGCGGAGTTAATTATGATGTATTCGCTTCTTCTTACTATCCTTATTGGCATGGAACAATAGACAACTTAAACAGCGAATTATCCAAGGTGGCTGAAAAATACAATAAGAAAGTAATGGTTGCGGAAACCTCATATGTTTACACACTTGAGGATGGAGACGGCTGTGAAAATACAGAAACAGAGGCTGATTATACTGAAGGAAAAGATACCTTCAATTTTGATGTATCACCTCAGGGTCAGGCTGATTCAGTCAGAGCGGTAGTTAACGCAGTTGCATCAGCAACTAACGGTATCGGTGTATTTTACTGGGAACCCGCATGGCTTCCTGTTAACCAGGATAAAAAAGATGGACTGAGTAATGAGGAGTTCCTTGCCATAAATAAGGGAAACTGGGAAACCTACGGGACAGGCTGGGCTACAGACAATGCAGGCAGCTATGACGAAGGCGCAAGAAAATATGGCGGTGGCGGCGCTGTTGTTGAAAATGAGGCATGGTTTGATTTTACAGGACATCCCCTTGCATCCGCAAAGATGTATAGCTATATGCGAACAGGCGCAAAGGCTGAACTTAAGATAACCGGCATTAGCACAGAAAAGGTAACCGCAGAGTTTGGCGAAGAGATAAAGCTGTCTGATACTGTTACTGTAAAATACAACAACAATACTTCAAAAGAAGTGGCTGTTGCATGGAATAGTGAAGAACTCGAAGCTGCGAAAAATGGTGGTGCCGGTGAGTATACCATCACAGGAACGGCGGATGTTGACGGTGAACAGGTGGAAACAACCTGTAAGCTTGAAATAAAAGCAAAGAATTACCTTGTTAACCCCGGATTTGAGGAAGGAAAGGACGGATGGGAGCTTACATCCGGCGTTGAAACAAATGAAATTGCCATAAAGAAGGATTCATCCAATACTCACTCAGGTGAGTGGTGCATGAAGTTCTGGAACGAAACTGCTTATGAATTCGACATTAAGCAGACAATTACGCTTGATAAAGGCATATACAGTCTGAGTGCGTTTTTAGAGGGCGGAGATGCCGGTGAAGGTGATGAATTCAAGCTGTATACAATTCTTGATGGTGAAGAAACAGCAGAAAACACTACATTAAATGGTTGGCAGGAATTTACAAATCCTACAATAAGTAACATTGTAATCAGCAATGATGGTACACAGCTGACAATCGGAGCCTATACTAAAGCTTCTGCAAAGTGCTGGGGAGCCTGGGATGATTTTGCACTGATAAAAACAGGTGATGTTGTTCAGGAAAAAATTGAAGAGCCCAAGGATGATTCAGCTAAAAAAGAGACAACCGACAGCAAAGATAAAACCGGTAATGAGACAACAGAGACAACCGGTAGTAAAGGTAAGACCGGTAATGAAGCAACAGAGACAACCGGTAGTAAAGATAAGAACGGTGATGCGACAACAGATAGCAAAGATAAAACCGGCAATACAACAAGCGATAGTAAGGCCTCAAATACAACCATAATTCAGGATAATAAAACACCGGCTGTAGATATACCTACAGAGGAAACAGTAGTAAAGGTTACAGAGGTTAAGCTCAACAAAAAGAAGAAGACACTGAAAGTCGGTAAGAAGTATCAGCTCAAGGCAACAGTTAATCCTACTGATGCAACAAACAAAAATGTGTCCTGGAAGAGCAGCAACAAGAAGGTTGCAAAGGTTAGCAAAAACGGAAAAGTTACGGCTGTAGGAAAAGGTAAAGCTACAATTACAGTTGTCACAAAGGACGGAAAATTCAAGGCAAAATGCAAAATAACAGTTAAGTAATACAAAAAGCAGAAATGTTTCTGATACGGGAAACATTTCTGCTTTATTTTTTTGTCGATCTACAGAGTTTGTCCATTTAATATACTGACGGGAATGATTACATGCCCGGTCTAAGGATTTGTTTTACTGGTATCAAAAGGTCATTGCTACTAATGGCAAAGGTATGAAATAATAATTACATATGCAAAGAAGGTATTTTTGATTATCAGTATTATGGGAAAGGAGTAATATGGGATTATTTGATATGTTTAAGAAAGAAGAAAAGGCTACTGCCATGTTTCCTATATCAATGAAAGCTACAGCAGAAGGTGAGATAGTAGCAATGAAGGATATACCGGATCCGGTTTTTTCACAGGGAATGGTTGGGCCATGTGTTGGTATAGAGCCAAGTAAAGGCACGGTTGTTGCGCCATGTGATGGCAAGATTGCAACTCTTTCCGATACACTTCACGCGTTCGGAATGGAGTGCCCCGGGGGAGTACAGCTTCTTGTTCACATCGGCATAGATACAGTCGAGATGAAAGGTGAAGGCTTTAAGGCATTTGTAAAAGCAGGTGATAATGTGAAGGCAGGTCAGTCTATTGTTGAAGTTGATCTGGATAAGGTAAGAGAAGCCGGTCATCCTACAGTTATTATGACTGTTGTGTCAAATGCAGGTGAATTCAAAAACGTATCATTCAGGGAACAAGGACAGGTAGCTTTCTCCGATGACCTGATCACGATTGAAAATTGATATATCCGGGAAACAGTAATATAAGAAATATGAAAATTGATATACCTGTATGGGACGAAAAATCCAAGAAATAAAATATATACATGAGGAGTATAAATTATGGAATATAAATTGTCAGAAATAGAAAATAAGCGTATATGGGGAAGATGTTCTTCCTTAGATGACTGCACTACATTATTTTGGACCGGGAGTGGAATAGAAGTAAATGTCAGTGCGGGATATCTGTATGCAGATATAGAGTCTACCTTTGGAACACTTGAGTTGTGGATAGATGTTTTTGTTGATGATGCTCGTATAATGCATTTCCCCCTTCAGGAGGGCAGACACAGATATCAGCTGATGCGGGGATTTGATAAGTCACATGTTACAAATGTCAGGATTGCGAGAAGTACACAGTCCATGATGGAGGAATGTGCTTCTGTAATTAAAATATTCTCTTTTGATACAGATGGGGAATTCCTTCCTGTTAAGAAGAGGAAGTACAGTCTTGAATTCATTGGTGACAGTATTACATCAGGGGAGGGAGCGTATGCGCTTTCGCGTGAAGAATGGATACCCACAGTTTTTGACAGTGTAAACAGCTATGCATATATGACTGCAAAAAAACTTGATGCGGATTACAGTATTCTGAGTCAGAGCGGACAGGGAGTGTATGCTTCCTGGGATGGCAGTACCGAATGCTCACTTCCGAAGGTATATCCCTATGTGTGTGCTGCGCAGATATCTGAGGATGCCAAAAAACTCGGATGTATGGATAGCTGGGATTTTAGCAATAATGAAAAGGATGCCATTATTATCAACCTTGGAACCAATGACGGCGGTGCAATGAAACTGGACAAATGGAGTAAAGATGAATTCCTGCAGCAGTTTAAAACCTGTGGAAATCATTTCCTTAAATCCGTAAGGGAGAGTAATCCAAAAGCAAAGATTATCTGGGCATATGGAATGCTTGGAAATGAGATGGAAGAGTATATCTGTGAAATTATTGATACATATAATGCGGAAAATGATGATAACGTTATATATCTGAGGCTCCCGGATTGCTCAGGAATACACGTAGGTGCAAGGCTCCATCCTGATCCGGAAGGTCACCGTATAGCGGCGGAAGTACTATCGGATTGTCTCATGAAGAGTATGTGACACTTTTTGCCGGATGAGGCAGTAGTTAAAGCGCTTAAACTTAATAACAACAAAACAAGTTGAATAAAAATTCTGTAAATTTCAAATATTGTATTGACAAAGATTTTCATTTGGCATAACGTAGTAGTTGCTTGTGACACTGTAAACTTATTTTTTTAGAAAGGAGGTAAACGCAATGATTAAGACTAGACATATTGATGGACTGAACATGGTAATTGTGGTTACCTCGCAGAAGTTTGCCAAGTAATACTATCAGGCATATTTTGGCGTGGTATCCGCTCAGGAGACCACGCCTTTTATATTATTGGGCACATGCGCGCGATGTGCTACAGGCGATAACTAGGCGATAGGGTCTCCGATCCTGTCGCTTTTTTATTTCATAGGAATTGCCTATGAAATAAAAACCGCTCCGCTTAGGTTGCTGCTCATCTGGGGGATGAGCGTTTCGCAACGAGCGAAATGGAGTGTAGAGCGCACAACTGTGCGTTTGTAGATAGAGAGGTAAAACAATGAAAAAGTATTTGATAAAAAACTGGTGGCGATACCTGATTGGAGGAATATCTCTGATCTGCAGCACCGCAATTGATGTAATGCTGCCTTTCGTTACCCTGTCCATGGTTGATGATGTTATCGTGGGCAGAAATATGGATATATTCAGGAGAGATATTATTCTCTTTGTTGCAGCAGGCCTTGGAAGAGCCTTCTTCCAGTTTGTTAAGGAGTTCCTGTGTGACATGTCCGGTTGCCGCGTGGCATCGGGACTTAGAAAAGACATGATGAAGCACATATTCTCCCTGAATAAGGGCTATTTTGACAAGACCAACACCGGTGAGCTTATGGCCAGAGTCAAGGATGATGCCGGATCTGTATGGGATCTTACGGGATTTGTGGGCATGCTTTTGACTGAGGCAACCGTTTATTTCATAGGCGTTGTAATCTGTATGATCACACTGAACTGGAAGCTCAGCATAATCCCGCTGGCATTTATGCCGCCTCTTGCATATGTGGCCCTTCACCTTGAAAAAAAGCTGGGCAAGGACTACGACGATATCAGCGAAAGAAACGCCGCTCTCACAAAGGTTGTTGAAGAGAACATTTCAGGTGTCAGAACTGTAAAGGCATTCTCTGCCGAGGGCCTTGAGATGGAAAAGTTCGATGAAAAGAACGAAGCCTACAGCGATGCTAACAAGCAGTTTGCTTCAGATCTTGCGGACAGCGATCCTCTTATCGGCCTGATTCCCAAGATCATGCAGGTTCTGGTGGTGGCCATCGGCGGCTACGCAGCCATCAAGGGCAGCATCACCTACGGAACACTTGTTGCATTCGTGTCATATTCAATCCAGGTAGTATGGCCCATTGAAAATCTTGGTTGGATGCTTTCTCTGGTTTCCCAAGGGCTTGCAGGCTACAAGAAAATTACCAAGGTTATGAAGACCGAGCCCGAGATTACAGATACCCCGGCAAAAGAGATGCTTAAGGAAGCTGGCAAGTCAGGTGAGATCAGCTTCGATCATGTGAGCTTCAAAATTGACGGCAAGACAATCTTGGACGATGTCAGTTTTAACTTAGGAAAAGGTAAGACCCTTGGAATCATGGGTGCCACCGGTGCCGGAAAGAGCACCATCGTAAACCTTATTGAGAGGTTCTACGACGTCACAAGCGGCAGCATCAAGATCGAGGGAAAAGACATTATGAAGATGCCACTTAGCGATGTAAGAGCGTTTTCCTCGGTTGTAACGCAGGATGTATTTCTTTTCTCGGATACCATTACTGAGAACGTCAGACTTGGATTCAAAGACACAATGGACGTAAGAACCGTTAAGTCTGCCATCAAGAGTGCTCACGCACAGGAATTTGTCGAGAAGATAACCGACAGTTATGACGCTGTCATCGGAGAAAGAGGCATCGGCCTCTCCGGAGGGCAGAAACAGAGGCTTTCCATTGCGAGAGCACTTGCCAAGAAAGCAGATCTTCTTGTGTTGGATGACTCTACATCCGCATTGGATATGGAAACTGAAGCTGCAATTCAGCAGGAACTTCAGGAAAAGAATGATATGAGCAAGATCATCATCGGACACCGTATTTCTTCAGTGAAGGATGCCGATGAGATCCTTGTACTTGAAAACGGAAGGGTGGCCGAGAGAGGAACCCACGCTGAGCTCATCAGAAAAGGCGGTCTGTATTACAGCACCTATGAGGCTCAGTATGGCGACTACCACAAAGCTATGGCTGCCTGCGAATAAGGAGGTGCATATTATATGGCAATAAACAGCACCAGAGAGGATGAGGATTTAAAGGAAACCCTAAAGCTTGATGTACTAGGGCGTCTTCTTAAAAATCTTTTGGAATACAAAGGAAAGATTGTACTGGTAACAATACTTATACTGATCACAGTAGCAATCTCAACCACTTATCCTCTGCTGATTGAAAAAGTAATAAACGACGAGATCATAGACAAGAATGAAAAAGGCCTGTTCATTATGGCAGGTATCATGGTGGCCATGGCTCTCATACACTACGCCGCCACCAGAGTCTGGAGGCGCATAATGGCCGACATCTCCAATGACATGATCAGGAACATCAGAAGAAAGCTCTATGTTCACATTCAGGAGCTGGGAGTGGATTTCTTTGATCAGAGGCCTTCGGGCAAGATCCTGGCCAGGGTAACCGGCGACGTAAATGCGCTTAAGGAAGTTCTCTCCAGTACCATTACAACCCTGGCTCCTGAGGCCATAAGCCTTGTGGTGATCCTGGCAATAATGATCATCAAGAGCCCGGTACTTGCTCTTTCTGCGGCAGTGGCAGTTCCCATCATCATGATGGGACTGTTCTTCTGTGAGATTCTTGCCCACAAGAGATGGCAGAAATGGAAGAAGAAGGACTCCAACATGACAGCATTTATCCACGAGGGTATCGAGGGCGTGTCGGTAATTCAGAGTTTCAACGCTCAGGAGGAATCCTCCAGAGAGTTCAACGGAATAGTAGACGAAGTCATCAATGCTTTCAGATCCGCAGTTCTCATTGCTGACTTGTACAGTCCCACAATTGAGATTGCAGGTGGTCTTGGAACAGCAACACTGTATTACCTGGCCGTGACAAAACTCGGTGTGACACAGGAATCACTGGGAACTCTGTCGGCCTTCGTACTGTACCTGGGGATGTTCTTTAGTCCCATTAGGAACCTGGCCAATTACTACAACAAGCTCATAACCAACCTCTCATCTGCGGAGCGGGTTTATGAGATTATGGATATGGATCCTCTGGTAAAGGATGGCGAGAAGGCTATTGATCTTCCGGAGATCAAGGGAAATGTGGAATTTGACCATGTTACCTTTGCTTATCCCGATGAGCCCGATGTGGACATTCTCCACGATGTGAGTTTCACAGCCGGGCAGGGCGAGACCATCGCACTTGTTGGTCCCACAGGTGCCGGGAAGACAACCATTGTCAGCCTTCTTAGCCGCTTCTACAACACTAAGTCGGGAAGAATTATGGTGGATGGATATGACATTAGCAAGGTTACCATCCAGTCTCTGAGAAATCAGTTCGGCATCATGACCCAGGACAACTATCTGTTCTCGGGAACCATCAGGGACAACATCAAGTACGGAAGACCCGATGCCACTGACGAAGATATGATAGAAGTATCCAAGGCGGTACATGCCCACGACTTCATCAGCAAGCTGGAGAAGGGCTATGACACGGTCATCACCGAAAGGGGTGGCGGACTTTCCAATGGCCAGAGACAGCTGGTGGCATTTGCGAGAACTCTTTTGACGGATCCAAAGATACTGATCCTGGACGAAGCAACTGCCAGCATAGATACCGGAACTGAGATCCTGGTTCAGCAGGGAATCGAAGAGCTTCTTAAAAAGAGGACTTCCTTTGTGGTGGCACACAGACTTTCAACCATCAAGAATGCAGACAAGATCTTTGTCATTGACGATGGCGGAATTCTGGAGTGGGGTGGCCACGAGAGCCTCATGGCCAAGAAGGGCGCTTACTACGAGTTGTACTCCGCTCAGTTTGTGAGGGCTTCGTAAAATTTTAAGTATAATACTCCTGGAGCGGTTTTATGGGTTTGTGAGTGTTTTAGGGAACGACTGATTTGTAGAAAACACTAAATATTACAGGACCAATCCTAGTGTCGCGGTAGCCAGAGACTTCTGATAGACACTAGGATTAGGTTCATGTTTGTCAAAAACAATAAAAAGAATTAGCTATTGTTGCAAAAAAATTGTACAAAACAACAATTGTCAAAATAATTGCAAACCGTATACTTATATACAAACAAAGGCGTTTTGATTCACACAGTGTTTCAGAGCGCCTTTTTCTTTTAATCTTTTTATATAACTAATCCTATATAAGTGCGATAAGACAATGGCGTTTTGGGTTGATACCTGAGCGCCATTTTTTTTCTATAGGACAAAAAAGGGTAATGACCAAACAGGAAATGAGAATATGAATTTGGGAGATCTTCACGTACTAAATAATGTGAAGTATGAGGCTTAAGATGGAGAAAAAGCAGACAGGGTGGGAATCCTGCGCTGAGCAATGAGGAGAGTTTTGGACTGATATATGAGAAAAACATTACCGCACATTCCGCATATAGGGATGCGGATTATAAAATCTTCGCTTGGTGTGCTTATCTGTTTTGCAATTTATTTTATTAGGGATAAGCAGGGCACACCATTTTATTCAGCACTAGCGGTTTTATGGTGCATACAGAACCAGACAAAAAACACGGTGGGAAATGCATTCCAACGGACAATAGGAACGGGAATCGGTGCAGCATATGGACTGGTTTATATTCTTGTAAAGCAAAAATTTTCTGTACTTGGTGATAGCTTTCTTCATTACTGCAGTATTGCACTGGCACTAATCCCCATAATATATACAACTGTTGTTTTAAAGCAGAAGAAGGCATCATATTTTTCCTGTGTTGTTTTTCTGAGCATTGTTGTAAATCACCTCATGGATGAAAACCCATACATATTTGTGGCTAACAGATCGCTTGATACCCTGATCGGGATATTTGTGGGGCTTGCTCTTAACTCCATATGTATTCACGGTGAATATGACAGGGATACACTTTTTATTGCAGATGTTGATAGGGCAATGGATGGACTTTCTACAGGAATAACACCGTATGGTCAGATCATGATAAGGAATATGCTTGAAAAGGGAATTCGGCTTACATTCATGACTTTGAGGACTCCTGCGGGATTTTTGGAAGGAATGCCGGACATAAGACCTACGCTTCCTATAATAGCGATGGATGGAGCAATCCTTTATGACATAAAAGAAAACAGATATCCAAAGGTATATGTGATATCAGCAGAACATTCTTCCAATCTGGAGAATTTTATCAGAGACAGGGGATTTAATATCTTTACAACAATAATTCTTGAGGATGTACTTATCATCTATTATGACGAGCTGAAGAATGTGGCGGAAAAAGACATCTATGGGAAAATGCACAAGTCTCCCTATCGCAACTATCTAAATAAAGCAAGACCTGAGGATCATCCGGTCGTATATATGATGTGTATTGATGAGACCGTAAAGATAGAGCAGCTTGTAAAGGATATAAAGGGAAGCGATTTTTATGATGAGCTAAAGATTCTTTCGTATCCGTCAGATGAGTACGAAGGATATTCATACATAAAAATTTATAACAAGAATGCCTCTGTACAGAATATGACAGACTACCTGAAAAATATGACCGGAGCGGTAGATATGATTACTTTTGGTGACAATGAAAGCAACAGGACAGATTACTGTTATACAGAGTGCGACCAAATAGTGCGTAAACTACACCATATGTTTTATTTCAAGAGAAGGGAAAATGCCTATGAACAATGTGAACCTGCTAAAACATACAGATGATGTCAATGCTCTGCTGGCAAGGTATGGAGTGAAATTCGGAATTTATAAAAATAATGAGTTTAAGGAGCAGCTTTTTCCTTTTGATGCCATACCAAGGATTATTGAGCACGATGAATTTGAATACCTTGAAAAGGGACTAAAACAGCGTGTTACGGCACTTAACCTTTTTCTAAGGGATATTTACAGTGATAAGAAGATAGTGAGGGACGGTGTCGTGCCGGAGGATTTTATCTTTGCTTCCAGCGGTTATATGGTGGAATGTGATGGAGTGTATCCGGTAAAAGGGATATATTCCCACATTTCCGGAATCGATCTTGTAAAAGGTAAGGATGGGCAGTGGTATATATTGGAGGACAACCTACGTGTTCCTTCAGGGGCTTCATATCCTATGATCGCCAGAGAATTCTGCAGGAGGAGCTCTCCCGGGACATTTAATGATGTAAGACTTGAGGATAACAGAAATTATGCAAAGCTTCTGAGAAGAACCATGAATAACGTTAATGTAGGAGGACATACAGTTATCCTTACACCGGGAAGGTACAATGCTGCATATTTCGAGCATTCATATCTTGCTGAACAGACAGGAGCCCATCTTACCAATGGTTCGGAACTTATAGTGGAAAATGACAAACTGTACTTTATTACTGCTGACGGAAAGCATGAAAGAGTCGGGGCTGTTTACAGGAGAATTTCGGATGAGTACCTTGATCCCATGAATTTCAACCCTGAGTCCGTCATAGGAATACCGCATATATATGATGTTTTCAGAAAAGGAAATGTTGCTCTGATAAATGCTCCGGGTAATGGAATAGCTGATGATAAAGGAATTTATTATTTTGTCCCGAAAATGATCAGTTACTATCTGGGTGAAGAGCCAATTCTTCATAATGCGCCTACATATCTGCCTTTCTATGAAAAAGATATGAAATATGTGCTCGATAAGTTCGACAGTCTTGTACTTAAGGATGTGGCTGAAGCAGGCGGATATGGAGTAGTATTTGGCTCCTCAATGTCAAAGGAACAGAAAGAGAGTTTTATAAAACTGCTTAAGGCTGAGCCTAGAAGGTTTATCGCACAGGAAGTTATTGATTTCCAGGATTTGGATATTCTTGAAGGCGGAGAGATGGTTCCGAGAAAAGCTGACCTGAGGGCATTTGTCCTGATGGCAGATGAACCACTTGTATGGAAAAGTGGCCTTACACGTTTTTCAAGAAATCCTGATTCGTTTATTGTTAATTCTTCACAAGGAGGAGGGTTTAAGGATACATGGGTATTATCTCAGTAGAACAGACAAACAGACTATACTGGCTGGGCAGATATGCCGAGAGAGTATACACGTTGGTACGATGCTATTTTAAAAGCTATGACACTATGATAGATGAGCTTTGTGACAGTTATCCTGAGTTCTGTCGGATGATAGATATTCCAAACATTTATGCTGACAAGCAGGATTTTATGAAGTCATATCCCTTTGATGAGAATAATCCAGATTCCATAATCAGAAATCTCATCAGAGCTTATGATAATGCCATTGTGCTGAGAGAAAGCATTGGTTCGGAATCTCTTTCATATATACAGCTTGCAATATATGAGATGAACAAAGCAAAGCTCAGCGATGCTCCACTTATTGAGCTACAGCTTGTTATAGACGATATCCTGGCATTTTGGGGAATGATAGATGATAAGCTGGATGATGATCATGTAAGAAACATTATCAAGTCCGGTAAAAGAATCGAAAGATTTGACCTTTATGCCAGGCTTGGTCTGGGAAGAGATGTATTGATCAGAGAGGCAAACAGAATGATCCCCAGGATTGAAAAGAGCGGAATTGATGTAAAAAAGGACAGACTCGAGGAAATACGTAAGGCTGTGGAAGAACAGGAAGTGGATTATTATGGCGTGATAAAAATGGTAGAGGCGCTGATTGCCTAAGGGTTAAGGGGATGTGATGTCGTGAAAAAACTTCATTTTGATTATTGCATGGAAATCCACTATTCTGCGGATGTTTCGTGGTGCTGCTACACAATAAAGTGTATCCCAAAGGATGATGACAGACAGAAAATATCAAACATAAAAATTGATATGATACCTGAAACAAAAGCAGAATGGTCTACGGATTCTCATGGAAACAGATACATATATGGCAGCAATGAGATACCGCATTCATACTTCAAATACCATATAAAAGGTGAAGCAGAATGCGGATACACTCCACATGAATCTGTAGCAACCGAAACCGAAGAAATGATATACAGACATAGTCATGGACTTACTGTTCCCGGAGATAAACTACGTGAATATATGAATTCCATTAGGGATTCTATGCCTTCTTTTGATGATATGAAACCGCTTGATAAAGCGAAGTATATAATGAGAAAGCTACAGGAATGCTTTGTTTATGAAAAGGGATGCACCAAGATTGGTACAGGAGCAGAGGAAGCTTTTTCTATTGGACGCGGAGTATGTCAGGATTATTCTCATATCATGATTTCACTGCTCAATTTGTCCGGGTGTGCAGCCAGATATGTTACAGGACTCATCATAGGAGAAGGAAAGTCTCACGCATGGGTGGAAGTTGCAGATAATGGCAAATGGTATGGCTTTGATCCGACTAATAATACTCTGGTGCAAGATTCACACATAAAAATAGGCTGTGGTAGGGATGCCAATGAGTGCCAGATAAACAGAGGAATTATGCATGGTGGTGGTCAGCAATCCCAGGATATTTATGTAAATGTTTCGGAGATAAGTCCGGCACAGGACATTATAAGCAGAGGAGCATTGTTTTAATGATAAGTACAGTAGCAGAGGTGTCACTACCTGTTGATGAGGTATTAAGGATAAAGAAAAGGCGCATAATGCCGGACGATTCTAAAAGTAGTCCAAAGCGAATCAGCATTGTTACCGGAATACATGGAGATGAGCTTGAGGGGCAATATGTATGCTTCGAACTTGCCAGGCGGATAGAGGAAAACAAAAAATGTCTTAAGGGAATTGTAGACATTTACCCTGCCATGAATCCGCTTGGGATAGATTCGGTGACTCGTGGGATTCCTGCTTTTGATCTTGATATGAACAGGATATTTCCAGGGAATGCTGAAGGTAATATGACAGAATTACTTGCAGCAAAGATTTTAAAGGATGTTTCAGGTTCAGATGTGGTATTGGACATACATGCCAGCAATATTTATCTGACCGAGATTCCGCAGGTAAGAATAAACAGGCTTCATAGAGAAGAACTGGTTCCGCTGGCAGAGCAAAGCAATGTTGATTTTGTCTGGATCCATGAAGCAAGTACAGTACTTGAGTCAACTTTTGCATACAGCTTAAACAGTACAGGGACCCCATGTCTTGTAGTTGAGATGGGAGTAGGCATGCGGATAACTAAAGAATATGGTGACCAGCTTGTGGATGGAATTTTTAATCTTATGCATTACATGGGAATGTGGACGGGAAAGACAAAGGCGCCAAGAAAAACTATTATTTCTGAAAAATCAGAGGATGTTTGCTTTATCAATGCTGCGGCGGGGGGACTCTTTATCCCGGATGTGAAACATTGGGAGAAGCTTAAAAAAGGTGACAGGATAGGACGTATCATCGATCCGCTTTCAGGAAAAGTTCTGCAGAATGTTGAAAGCCCTGTGGATGGGATTCTTTTTACAATAAGAGAATATCCTATTGTTGATGAAGGCTCACTTATCGGAAGACTGCTTAAGAAGGAAGTCATGGCTTAATGGAAAAGATAATAATTTACGAGATTAAAGGGCTGTATAGAGACAGCTTCAGGATAACCGGTTTTGAATTTGGAATGGGGCAAAAATCACTTTGCATTGTCGGAAGCATGCGGGGGAATGAAGTCCAGCAGTTATACTGTTGTTCCCAGCTTGTTAAGAAATTCAGACAGCTTGAGGAAGAAGGACGTATCAGCCCAAATGTCAAAATTCTTATAATACCATGCTGTAACCCATATTCAATGAATACACAGAAACGATTCTGGACCATTGATAATACTGACATAAACAGGATGTTTCCCGGGTATGACCTTGGGGAAACTACTCAGAGAATTGCCAATGGCATTTTTTCTCAGATAAAAGATTACGATTATGGGATACAGTTTACGTCATTTTATATGCCTGGTGAGTTTGTCCCACATGTGAGACTGATGGATGAAGGATATTCGGATATCAAAACTGCATTGAAGTTTGGTTTACCTTTTGTAGTAAAAAGAACTGTCAGACCGTATGATACGGCAACATTGAACTATAACTGGCAGGTGTGGGACACAAAAGCCTACAGCATTTATACGTCCACTACCAGCAGAATTGATAAAAAGAGTGCCGGACAGGCGGTGCTATCTATACTGAGATTCTGTAAGAGTCTTGGATTTGTGAAATATCATGAAAAGGGTGAGCATCTGACAAAAGTAATAAGTGATAAGGAACTGATCAGCGTAAGGACCGCCAAGCCGGGAATATTTGAGCCGCTTGTAAAAGTGGGTGAAAGTGTAGATGAGGGGACTCCCCTTGCTGATATCATTAACCCTTATGATGGCTCAGTAATGGAAACATTGTACGCTCCAAGGGATGGTACGCTGTTCTTTATGCATTCCGACCCAATCACATATGCGGAAACAGCCGTAATAAAGATGGTATGAGATGCTTCTGTAATTCTCATCATTACATTTTTTGTATGTCATTGTAAAAAATTTTAAAAACATATTGATTTTTTAAACAGATAGGTGTACTATCTGTTTCAAGCAAAGGGGCTGTGCATAGATGCATGGCCCTATTTTGTTTCTAAAAATAATATTGAACAAGCGAGGCGAGGACGTTTCATAATTCATGATATTTCCTCGCTTTTTTATTTTGCTAAGTGGCGAGGATGTCAATAAAGGATATCCTCGCCACTTGGCTTTAGTAGGGATGGTGATTGTATGGAAGTCAGATATTTACCTGCAGGTGACGAAGCAATGGTCATCGAGTTTGGAAAAACAATAGATGATGAAGTAAATAACAGGGTCATTTCCATGACTGCATCAATAAAAAACAAGAGAATAAGAGGAGTCAGGGAAATACTTCCTACTTACAGAAGCCTAATGATTTTTTATAATCCCAGGAAAATCTCCTACATAAGATTAGTCAACATGGTGAAAAGTCTTGGCTATGAAAAAAAGAGCAACGCCGATGAAGATAAGAAAACACTCATAGTTCCGTGCTGCTACGACGACATTTATGGGCCGGATCTTACGCAAATGTCAAAGGAGCTGAATATCACAAAGGAAGAGATAGTAAGTATCCACTCAGGTATGAAATACAAGATATTCATGTTGGGATTCCTTCCCGGTTTTGTTTATCTTGGAGGCCTTGATAAAAGGATAAACATTCCAAGACTAAAAAACCCGAGAACTAAAATTCCCGCAAGGTCAGTTGGGATCGGAGGTTCACAGACAGGTGTTTATCCGATGGATTCTCCCGGAGGCTGGAGACTTATAGGAAGTACACCACTTGATTTTTACGACATAAAAAGAGAAAAGCCAATCCTTTGCGAAGCCGGAGAATACATAAGATTTAAGCCTGTTTCAGGAGATGAATATAAAGATATCAGAAGAGAGATTGAACTTCATAATTACAGTACGGAATATGAAGAATAAGTTAGGACTGAATCATCATATGGGATAGGGGGATAAGGTTATGAGTATAAAGATATTAAATCCCGGTGCAATGACGACTGTACAGGATGAGGGAAGATTTGGATATATGGATTCCGGAATAAGTGAATCTGGTGCCATGGATAAGAACTCATATAGGAAAGCGAATTACCTTGTGGGAAATAAAAAAGGTGAAGCAGTTCTGGAAATCACACTCATGGGACCTGAATTACTTTTTGATAAAGATACAGTATTTGGTTATATGGGCGCGGAAATGGATGCTACGCTGGATGACGAAATTGTTTCAAGAGGAAAAGCCTACATGGCAAGGAAGGGACAGTCATTAAAATTAGGATTTGCAAAAAACGGTATAAGAGCTTATCTGGCTTTTGCAGGCGGTATTGATGTTCCGATAGTTCTGGGAAGCAGATCTACTAATATCAAGTGCGGAATTGGCGGATATAAAGGAAGAAAGCTGCAGGCCGGGGACACACTTGATATAAGAGATCCAGGATATTCAGCACTTAAGTTAAGAAGAATTTTGAAAAGAAAAGCTACTCCCAGTAAATATAGTTCAGAGATTCAGGTGAGAGTAATACCCGGACCCCAGGATGATTATTTTTCCGAGAATGGCCTGATAGATTTTTTTAATACATCCTACAAAGTATCTACAGACATAGACAGGATGGGAATACGACTGGATGGAAAAGAGGTAGAAGCAAACGCACCGACTGACATAGTATCGGACGGAATAACCTTTGGTTCAATTCAGGTCACTTCATCCGGAATGCCAATAATCCTGATGGCAGATCATCAGACTACCGGAGGATATGCAAAAATAGCAACGGTAATTAGCGAAGATCTTCAATTCCTGGCACAGGCAAGGCCCGGGGATGTTATCAGATTTAAACAGGTAGATATTGAAGATGTTCAGAAATTGAATTTTTGGGATTTATTAGCATATATATATGAATCAACTCCGGGGGTGGAGATGATTTATTATCCGGAGGTAATTCATGCAAGATAAAAAGGGGAAGATAGTTACAAATAAATACGCGGAAGTTACACCGGCAGAAGTAAGACAGCTCATAAGAGAAGGGGAAATTATAGGACAGACAAGTGGCATGTGTGAAGGCTACGCACAAGCAAATCTCATTTCTCTTCCAAAGAAATACGCCTATGATTTTTTGCTATTTGCCATGAGAAATCCCAAAGCATGTCCGATACTCGAGGTTCTTGAGGCTGGAGAGGTGTTGATCAGAGAAGTGGCAAACGGAGCAGACATCAGGAGGGATATTCCTAAGTACAGAATTTTTGAAAACGGAGTACTTACAGGGGAATACACAGATGTGAAGAATTACTGGAGAGATGATCTTGTCAGTTTCCTTATAGGATGCAGCTTTTCCTTCGAGGATGAATTGCTAAAAGCGGGAATTCCGGTAAGACATATTGAAATGGGCTGTAATGTCCCGATGTACCTGACAAATATTGCCTGTAAAAAAGCCGGAATGTTCAGTGGATCAATGGTTGTCAGTATGAGACCGATACCGTATGAGCTTGTTCCAAAGGCAGTTCTGGTAACCGGAGAGATGCCCAAAAGAGAGCTTAAGGCAATGGTTCAGTATCAGATTGGTGCCTTATATGCGTTCTGCAAATCTCATGATGTGAAGTTATCACATGTAAAGCCACACGGTGCTATGTACAACATGGCTGCAAAGGACAAGAAGCTTGCAATAGCAATGTGATGTTAGATACATATGCCAGAGTATATGCAAAGGTCGATCTGGAGGCTGTTAATAAAAATGTTGAAAACATGCATGCATCCCTTCCTGATGGAACAAAGATGCTGGCGGTAGTTAAGGCTAATGGATATGGCATGGGAGCAGCCCCTATAGCAAGTATGATTGAAGTAAAGGACTATATCTGGGGATTTGCCACTGCTACAGCAGAAGAAGCATTTGCGCTTCGCGATGAAGGCATTACCAAACCAATACTGGTTTTAGGATACACATTTCCTTATGCGTACAGAAGAATGCTTATGGAAGGAATAAGACCTACTGTATTCAGAGAAGACATGTTAGCAGAGCTTTCAAAATGCTGGAAGGAAAATCGCAAGTCAGCGGAAGATGAGAGGTTTTACGTCCACATAGCAGTTGACTGCGGAATGAGCAGGATCGGTATAAGACCGGACACTGAAGGTGAAGAATTTATCATGAAAGCTTTTAAGACAGAAGGAATAAAGGTTGAGGGCATTTTTACGCATTTTGCAAGAGCAGATGAAAAGAACCTTGCAAGTGCGAGAAAATGCTTTAAAACCTTTGAGAAATTTGTTTATGGAGTAGAAGAGAAAAAAGGAGTGCACTTCACCTTGAAACACTGCTGCAACAGCGCAGGTATAATCCAGCTTTCAGAGGCACATATGGATATGGTAAGGTGCGGTGTCACAATGTATGGCATGTGGCCATCTGAAGAAGTGGATAAAGAAAAAATACAGATAAATCCGGTACTTTCCATGATCAGTCATATCACATATGTTAAGACTATTCCGCCCAAAACAGAAGTGAGTTACGGAGGTACATTTGTTGCTGACAAGGAAATGAAAATTGCAACTATACCGGTGGGATATGCAGATGGATATCCCAGAACTCTGTCAGGCGGGAAAGGGCAGGTTCTTATCAGTGGAAAAAGAGCCCCTGTTCTTGGCAGAATATGCATGGATCAGTTTATGGTTGATGTCACTGATATTGATGATGTAAAAGAGGGTGATGAGGTGGTTCTCATAGGCCATGGATCCTCAGCTGATGAAAATCAAGAATCGATTTCACTGGAAGAATTGGGAGAAAAAAGCGGTAGGTTCAATTATGAGTTTGCCTGTGAAATAAGTGGAAGAGTACCACGTATTTATAAGCATGAAATGAATAAGTACTTAGTATGATGCTACAGGAGATGCGATAGTGTTTACAGATTGTCCTCACCCCGTTTTTTGTGTTCATGAAGAATGGGGATGAGGCTTTTTGTTTTCTCATGGTATACTTTTCCTTACCAGATAAATAAAAACTGCGTACTTGATATAAAATATGTACCAACTATAATAAAGGCATGAGCTGAGAAAAACAAGTAGTTATGAGCATACCTTATTTTGAGTTCATCAAGAAGGGCAATTTCTATGACGATGAAAAAGGAGAAGAATTTCAAATGAAAAAGGCAGCTAATGATATAAAAAGATGTGTTGCCTGCGGTGTCTGCGCGTTGCAGTGTCCAAGAGAGGCAATAGACATCTATAAAGGCTGTCATGCAGTCGTGGATGTCAATAAATGTGTTGGATGCGGAATTTGCGAGAGAGCATGTCCTGCAGGTTCGATTAAGGTAGAGGAGATACATGATGGCATCAAATAAGACAAAACACTGGTATGATTACCTATGGATATGGACAATAGTATATTTTGCACTTGGATTCTTTAATATTCTGTTTGCGTGGCTGGGAATGATTGACTTTATAGTTCCACTTATATTTGCAATTGCGGGCGGAAACAAAATGTTCTGCAATAAGTTTTGTGGAAGAGGGCAGCTTTTCTGGGTGCTCGGGAGAAACTGTAAGTGTTCCCGTAGTAAGCCTGCGCCCGGATGGATATCCTCCAAATGGTTCAGGTACGGATTCCTGGCATTCTTCATGACAATGTTTGGGACTATGGTGTTCCAGACATATCTTGTGTTTTCAGGTACGAACTCACTTAGAAAGACGATAAAGCTTTTTTGGACATTTAGGGTTCCGTGGAAATGGGCGTATAATGGAAGTGCATTCCCTGATTGGGTTGCACAGTTTGGTTTTGGCTTTTATAGTTTGATGCTTACATCAACTCTTATTGGACTGATTGTAATGGCATTGTATAAAGAGAGAACATGGTGCTCATTCTGTCCCATGGGAACTATGACTCAGGGAATATGCAGAATCAAAGTAGGGAAAGGAAAAAAATAATCATGACACTAAGTGAGAGAGCCGAAAAGGCTGTGGAATTAAAAAATTCAGGAATGTATAACTGTGCCCAGGCTGTGACGGCAGCATTATCCGATCAGACAAAGCTTACGGAGGAACAGCTTAAGCAGGTATCAGCAGGGTTCTGTGCCGGAATGGGCAACCTTGAAGCTACATGTGGAGCACTCATAGGAGCGGGAATGATAGCCGGGCTTAATACTGAAGGGAAAGGAACACTGGGAGTTACCAAACGGATACAGGAGGAATTTGGCAAGAGGTGCGGTGCATTGAAATGCAAAGATCTTAAGGCAATCACTGACGGAAAACCCCTCTGCCGCTGTGAAGAGTGTGTTAGAAATGCTGTCGTAATTTATGGTGAGATAATGAATATAAAATAAGTGCAAAACAGACCGTAATCAGTGTAAGTGATAAGGTCTGTTTTTTATTATGGGTCGTGACCCAGTTGAGCTCGCGAAGCGTGCGAAATATCAACCACCCGCTATGCGGGTGCGCGGTGTTTGTTATACAAAAAAATCACCTTTCCGTTATAATTTTGGATGTTCAAGCCTAAATTATAACGAAAGGAAAGGTGATTTTAATGGCCAATAAGGCAAATAGTTTAGCACACACTAAATGGATGTGTAAGTACCACATAGTGTTCACACCAAAGTATAGGAGAAAAATAATCTATAATCAATACAAGGCAAGTATAAGAGATATCTTGAAACAGCTTTGTGCTTATAAGGGAGTAGAGATTATAGAAGGACACTTAATGCCAGATCACGTACATATGCTGGTTAGTATTCCACCAAAGCTTAGCGTATCACAGTTTATGGGATATCTAAAAGGAAAGAGTGCGCTGATGATATTTGATCAGCACGCAAATTTGAAATATAAGTTTGGAAACAGACATTTCTGGGCAGAGGGATACTATGTAAGTACAGTGGGACTTAATGAGGCGACAATAAAGAAGTACATTCAGGAACAAGAAAAACATGATATAGCAATGGATAAACTGAGTGTGAAAGAGTATGAGGACCCCTTCAAGGGGTAGCCGGTATTACAAGCGCCCTTTCAAGGGCTGCGACGAGTCAAAGGCGTTAAAGGCTTGAACAAAGTGAAAGCCAGCGTCTTTAGGCGCTGGCCGGTAACTGCCCCTTATAGGGGCGAGCAAACCACCCGTTGGACGGGTGGTTATGATTGTAGTAACATGAATATAGAAAGAAGAATTCTGATTGAAATTGGAGGAACCGAATGAAAAATATTGGACTCCTCAAAAAACGAATACAAGCGTATTATTGAAGATATGAAGATTATGGAGGACAAGATTTTGAAAGAAAATCTGTAAAAGCACAGGTCAGAGTATTTGATCATCCGGATGCGCTCATAGAAGAGAGGATGCGATTCCAAGCTTGCAGGGTTGCTGGTACTGTAAATATGCGGATTTTCACCTTAAGGAAGAAAGAGCACTAGAGGTGGGAATCTGTTGTTGGCCTAAAAAAATTATAGATTAGAAAGAGAAATAACATGAGTATTTGCATAGAAAAAAATTACAGAAATAACGAGGCTCTTAGAGCATCATTCAATAGACTTGCTGAAAAGACCTTTGGTCTTAACTTCGAAAACTGGTATCAAAATGGTTTTTGGCAGGATAATTATATTCCGTATTCTGTCACGATAGACGGTGAGGTAGTATCCAATGTTTCGGTAAATGCCTGCAACATGAATTATAAGGGCAAAATAGTAAAGCTGATTCAGCTGGGAACAATTATGACAGATCCTGATCACAGAGGAAAAGGCTATGCCAGAATGCTGATGGAAGAGATCATGAAGGATTATGAAGAAAAGGTAGATGGCATTTATCTATTTGCCAATGACTCTGTCCTTGAGTTTTATCCCAGGTTCGGCTTTAAAGAGGCAAAGGAATATCAGTATTCAAAAGAAGTAGTGATAACCGGCGATAATAAAGCGGTAATGGTTCCTCTAAGCAGTAAGGATGATTTTGATAAGGCTGCACGCATTCTTGACACCAAAAGCCAGAATGCTGCGATGTATATGGTTGGAAATTCCGGATTATATATGTTCTATCTGTCACAGTTTATGACGGAGAATCTGTTCTATATTGAGGCTTGCGACAGCTACGCAGTTGCTGAACTGGAGGATAATACGCTGATCCTTTATACTATCATCGGAGATGGATCTTTGGACGAGGTTATTACTTCCTTTGGATCTAAGGTGAAAAAGGTTGTCCTTTGCTTTACTCCAAATGATGTAAATGGCTTTGAGAAAAACGAACTTCATGAGGAAGATACCACTTTTTTTGTTAAAGGAAAGTTCTTTGAAGAAAACGGTGATGAAGAATACATGCTTCAGGCGATAACACATGCATAACCGGACTTTTGTTTGTTGTGATGCATTGTCCATTTCAAATAAAAACTTTTTAGATTTTTCTTGAAAACAATTTTTAATCATATTAGCTTTTTTTAGGACGTCCAAATCTTTCTAAGAGGATGATGTATAATCGAAACAAAAAAATATGTGTAAAGTGGAGGAACCGGACTATGCAAATTTCAGATATTGATAACGGAAAAGCTTTTGACTGGGGAAATACGTCAAAGGATTATGCAAAATATCGGGATATTTATCCGAAAGAGTTTTATCAGCAAATTCTGGATTTGGGACTTTGCAAGGACGGGCAAAAGGTTCTGGATATCGGAACCGGGACTGGGGTTCTTCCACGAAATATGTATCAGTTTGGTGCCGGGTGGATTGGAACCGACATTTCAGAGAATCAGATAGAGCAGGCCAGGCTACTTGCAGCTGATCAGGGAATGAATATTGAGTTTTATGCCTGTCCTGCGGAAGAGGTGGATTATCCTGACAATACTTTTGATGTCATAACCATATGTCAATGCATATGGTATCTGGATGCTAAGGTGATAACCGGGAGATATGCGAGGATGTTGAAGCCCGGCGGGAAACTGCTGATTCTGTATATGGGATGGCTTCCTTATGAGGATACTATCGCAGGAAAAAGTGAGGAAATCATCCTAAAACATAATCCTAACTGGTCCTCATACGGAGATACAGTTCACCCTGTTTTTGTTCCGGAAGAACTATTTGAAAATTTTGACATGGTGATGCAAAAGGAATTCCGGGTTGATGTTACATTCACAAGGGAAAGCTGGCATGGACGCATGCGCGCCTGCAGAGGAGTGGGAGCAGCAATGGACGAAGCACAGCTTCGAGCATGGGATGAGGAGCATTTTAGGATGCTTAATGAAAACGCTCCGGAAGTGTTCGATGTCAAACACTATGTCTCATTTGCTGAACTACAGGTAAGAAAATAATATAAAATAAGTGTAGAACAGACCTGAATAAGTGCATATGAGTCTGCTTTTTTGCAAGTGTGTTAGTGTAATTTTAATTAGAAAACTGGCGAAGGAATAAACTAACAGATATTATTATGGTAATAGTGAAGGATGGACACTATGAAACTATATAAACTTGGAATATGTGGAATAATCAGTTTACTGTCGTATACAGCAATGGTGGGTGCCTTGCAGCAATGCTCATTGGACCTATAGGAACAGGGATTATGCCTAAGGCAGTTTTCGGATTATTTGAGAGATTCAGTACCTTTTCGGCAGTAACCTTCAATGCGGTGCTGGGTTTCGTTTTTGCTAAAGAGATTTATGGTGCCAGGAAGGTATCTCTTGGAGTATTTAAGAACAACGAACCAGCCTACTATTGCTACAAATCAGTAGGATTGAAGGACCTGCCGGATACCGATACCTATGAGATAAATGGTGAAACATGGGACTGCCTGGAACTTGAGATGAATTTGAAATGAACCTTGTATCGGATAATTATGTCTGGCTAAGGAGAGAAAAGCCAGATGTGTCCTGGAAACGAAGACCATTGAGGCTTTGAAAAAATCTGTCGGTTGGCTGAAGGAAAATGATATGGTGTGACAGATAGTACATATATAAGTGAGCCGGGAGATGAAAGATGATAGAAATAAAAATTGCTACAAAAGATGATATAGATAGTTTGATGAGCATTCGCCTTGAGATGCTTAAAGTAGTGAATAATTTATCAGAAGACTATGAGTATTCTGATGAAATAATAACTGAGAGTCGCGATTACTTTTTGAATGGAGACCATTTGACTGTTCTTGCGATGGATGGCGACACGGCTATTGGATGTGCATCCATGAGTTTTTTAAGGATAATGCCGACTTTTTATCACCCAACCGGGAAGAGAGCTCATCTTATGAATGTCTATACAAGAAGTGAATACCGCCGTCAGGGAATTGCCCGGAAAATGGTTGAATTGTTAATAGAAAAAACATGGGAAAAGGGTGCAACGGAAATAAGTCTTGATGCAACCGAATTAGGAAGACCGCTCTATAAGAGTATTGGATTTACCGATTCAACAGAATGTATGGTTCTGACAAAAATGTAGGAGAAAGAGTATGAGAGAAATAACACAGAACGAGGTGAGCAAACTGTACGATTGTATTCGTGAATTATCAGACTATCACAATAAGGCATCTGTGAATTTCAAAGGGTGTTATTCTTTAAATCCTTATGAAAAGACTCTGGAATCTTTCGAAGATGCATTAGGAAAAAAAGAATCCTGTATTGCAGTTACTGAAGAGGAACAGTTGAAAGAAGACTAGATATCAACGGAAGAATAAATGTTGCAGGAACAAGAGGGATTAAGTATGAAGACTTAAGCCTTGCCGTGTGTGATGCTCTTGAAGAGCTGGCATTATCTCACATTACCCCACAGGAAGCAGCCAGCCGGATACAAAAGGCATCGGATAGTATTATGCGTTAGCACTCTGCAAGAATTAAAGTTGAATATAAAATAAGTTTAGGACAGGCTCAGATAAGTACATTTGAGTCTGTTTTTATAAAGTTGGGGCTTGATTTTATAAATAATTGTATTATAATAACATTGTATCCAATTAAATATGGCAAAATATATAAAATGGGCAGGAGGTAATTAAGTCTGTTCCTACCGGCAGTCCAATGCCTGAGGCCCCTGTTTGTCATTTTTGGGTAAAGAATTATAGAACAGAAGATTGATTGGAGGGCATAGGAAATGATATATGATTACAAAGTTACTACAGGAACCGGAGAAGAGCTAAATCTTGCTGATTATAAAGGAAAGGTTATTTTGGTTGTGAACACAGCTACCGGCTGTGGTTTTACACCACAGTACAAGCCCATAGAAGAGCTTTATGAGAATTATCATGACAAGGGACTGGAGGTTCTGGATATCCCATGTAACCAATTTGGTGGTCAAGCTCCCGGAACCGATGATGAGATTCATGAGTTCTGTACTCTTCACTACAACACAACTTTCCCTCAGATGAAAAAGGCTGATGTAAATGGGGATAATGAGCTTCCTCTATACACATACCTTAAGTCACAAAAAGGATTTGAAGGCTTCCAGGACCATCAATACAGAGAAGTACTTGAGAAGATGTTTGCGGAAGCTGATCCTGAATGGGACAAGAAGCCCGATATCAAGTGGAATTTTACCAAGTTTATAGTGGACAGGGAAGGCAAAGTGGTAGCACGTTTTGAACCTACTGCTGATGTTGCGGATGTTGAGGCATGCATCAAATCACTTCTTTGAGATTTGGTTATCAATTGAAAAGTTAACAGAAACTAACATTTACGATTTTACTGTATATTTTGGAATTATGAGTAAGGATTTTAACATTCAGGAATATATGACACACGGAGTTGAAAGGGTAGTTTCAGACGCTGTAAAAGCTACTCTCAAGAACCCAAAAGAAAGTGTTTATATGGCCAAGTTTGCATTGGCAACAAAAACAGCGTCAAAGAAAAGAGCTAAGCTGGAAAAAGAAGGCGAGCACATCCCACCGTTTCTTATTGCAAGTATAACAAGCAGTTGTAATCTTCACTGCTCGGGATGTTATTCAAGATGCAACAATGCTACGGAAGATTCCGCGCCTGTCAGTCAGCTGTCTGATGATGAATGGCTGAAAGTGTTTGATGAGGCAGATGATCTGGGAGTAAGTTTCATTCTTCTTGCAGGTGGAGAGCCTCTTCTTCGGAAAGGCGTCATCGAAGCAGCCGGTAAGAAACAGAACATCCTGTTTCCTATTTTTACCAACGGAACATATATGGCTGATAAGTATTTTGATATGTTTGATGAAAACAGGAATCTTATCCCTATTATGAGTATTGAGGGTGAGAAGGAAGCAACTGACAGAAGGCGTGGCGAGGGTGTTTATGATAAGCTTGCTTCAAATATGGATGAACTGCAGCGCCGGGGGCTTATTTATGGGGCATCAGTGACTGTGACAACTGAAAATTTTAAGGATGTATCCTCAGAAAGCTTTATAGGTAAACTCTCTAACAAGGGCTGTAAAGCGGTGATTTTTGTTGAGTTCGTACCTGTTACGGATGATTCAAAGCACCTTGCTCCTAAAGATGCGGAAAGAGAATATCTGCGAAAAGAAATCATGAGGCTGCGACAGGAACATCCTGAAATGGTGTTTGTATCTTTTCCGGGAGACGAGAAGAACTCTGGTGGATGTATTGCAGCAGGCAGAGGGTTTTTCCATATCAATTCGCATGGCGGAGCTGAGCCTTGCCCGTTCTCACCATATTCAGATATAAATGTGAAGGACACATCCCTCAGGGAAGCAATGAACTCAAGATTATTCAAGGCATTACAAAATGAAGGGGTACTGCTGGATGATCATGATGGCGGATGTGTGCTGTATGAAAAGAGACATGAAGTAGAGGCAATTCTAGGTAGTTTCATTAGTTAAATGTTCCATGACTTCCAGGACAAGCTGGGAGGTAAATCG
Source organism: Butyrivibrio sp. AE3004 (assembly GCF_000703165.1). Classification (NCBI taxonomy): domain Bacteria; kingdom Bacillati; phylum Bacillota; class Clostridia; order Lachnospirales; family Lachnospiraceae; genus Butyrivibrio; species Butyrivibrio sp. AE3004. The sequence continues at coordinate 232,122 of NZ_JNLQ01000001.1, read as the reverse complement.
AACTGCTTGCATATGAAATGTCTAATAATAACACTTTAGTATGCACGACCGATTGGTATCGGGCTGATAAATAAAAAAATTGTCAAATCTTATGCAATCAGCAGAGGTTTGACAATTTTTTTATATCTTTTCATTAATAAATGCTATAAGAATAGCCGGTACCATAGGATACAGGAAAAGTTATGATTTGGCTTATCAAGAAAATGTGCTATTGTATTTACATACATATTCTAATTTTGCTTAAGAATATATATTTCATGTTTTGACTGCTGCTATATTGTATATAGCACAGCAAAAATATCAGGAGGCATAAATGCTACATATCATAGTTCTCAGCAAGGGGTATTTCCCTGAAAAATTAAACACTAAGGATGCTGCAAAGGACAGGGTCATTGTCATTGCATCAGCAAACGATTCCATACCTGTGTCTGCGTATCAGAATGAGATGGTAAGGAACATGGAGGTAAAACTCCTTCCTGAGATAAAGGATACTTTTGCAGAAGGAAAAAACATTTTGCGTATTGCCCAGGCGGTGCTTATAGGTCAGCTTACAGCAGATGAAAATGAATATGAACTCTATACAGATGATGATGTTCTCAAAAAAGGGATTGCCCCTTCTTCAGAATTAAAAGCTTCTTCTAAAAAGCAGCCACGCAAAAAGGTGAACATAGAAGTCGAGACAAAAGAGAAGAAGTCTGAACCCTCCAGCGATAAGGCAATAAAGAAGCAGGAAGAAAAGAAGGAAACACCTTCTGATAAAGAGACTGTAAAGACTTCGGAGAAGAAAACAAAGTCTGAAACAAATGAGAAAGAAACAAAGTCAGCACCGGCAAAGAAAAGACCAATGATCACAAATAAGATGACTGACTTTGCGCCAAAAAAGGAAGGCAAACCTGAAAATAAGGAGAAAAAAACACCTAAGGCTTCTTCGACAAAGAAAGAATCTGTAAAGATTCCCACAATTGCTCAGATTAAAAAGGTATTAGGAGCTGCAAACAGTGGCTACGCTAAAAGTTTACTTGAGGTGTGCAAGAATTCAAATCAGATAACATTCGAAATGAATGTAAGAATGGAACTTGCCAAGGCAGGAATTGATGCAGGTACATGCCAGGAGATTGCAAAAACACTAAACGATGAATTTGGAAAACAGCTCCCAATATCATAAAATTTTAGTTAAAGAAGAAAATTATGTCTATGGATAATAGACTTATAAGAGGTAGGAAATTATATGGATTATCAGTCATGGATAGAGGGTATAGACGGCTTAGCAAGTCTGTATTCTTTTGATCTTCTGGAAGACGGAAGTTATAGCGAGATTCGACTGATGGCAGTTAATAAGAAAAATGTAAGCATGCTTCAGATGAATCCTGCAGCACCGGAATTTTATCCCGGAATATCGTACCGAAATTACTGGATGGATCTGAATTTTGAGAATTATGTTTATAAATGTGCAAGTACTTCCAGCCCTTTGTATTCATATGTTAATGCCCGCGGGGTCTGGCTTAAGGGTTTTTATCTGCCTATATCGAATATCTGGGATGATGATAAATTGCCGGGAGCACCTGCGGGAAGTAGGAGACTATTCTGTCTTTACGTGATAACTTTTTCAGATCAGGTGGAGACGGATTCAATGTCTATGAAGTCTCCGGAAGTTGCCAGTGCTGTGCTGGATATAGGAATCAAGCTACATGAAGCACAGGATTTTTACCAGTCTGTTACTGATGTTGCAGCGCAGATCAGAGTATTCTGCGGTGCTGAAAGGTGTGCCCTGTATACGGTAGATAAGGATACGCAGGAGTGTTCATTTATAGATGCTAGCGGAATGCGAAATCAGTTTATGGAAGAACTTGCCCGGATGATGGGGCGCACTCCTTTTGAAGTGGCAAAGGCCTGGGAAGATGATTTGGCGCTTTCTGACTGTTTGCTGGATGATGATCTTCATATCATAAAAGAACGAGATCCTGCCTGGCATCAATCCTTATGCAGTTATGGGATCCACAATATCATTCTCTATGCTATCAGATATGGTCAGACGTTGGTAGGCTTTATCTGGGCTGCAAACTATGATGCGACAAAGACGGATAAGATAAAGGAAACGCTGGAGCTTTCAACGTTTTTGTTTGCTGCGGTTATAAAAAACCATCAGTTAATGTCTAAACTGGAAATAAAGAGCACAGTAGATGCATTGACACAGGTTGGCAACCGTAATGCTATGGACGAGTACATTGCTGAACTTGTCAAGGAACCCGGACATTTCCCTGAATCTATGGCTGTTGTATTTGCAGATTTGAATGGACTTAAAAAGACTAATGATGAAAAGGGGCATGACGCTGGAGATAAACTGCTAAGGAGGGCTGCAGCTCTTTTAAAGATTGTCTTTGCTGACAATCAGATTTATCGCATCGGAGGAGATGAATTTGTGGTTCTTTGCCCGAATATCACTGAGGAAAAGATGAACGAGCAGGTACGTCAATTAAAGGGTATGGCAGATAATACATACGACGTAAGCTTTGCTGTGGGTAGTGTATATTGCCATGGTGAATATGATTTAAATACTGCTATCCAGGCAGCTGATGAGCAGATGTATCAGGATAAGAAAGCATATTACGGAAGATTAAACTAAAACTTACAATTAAGCTAAATATAATAAAATTGTAGGAATATATAATAGGATAAGTTATGGTGGGGGTGGATTTCTATTATGAAGACAGTTTATGAGTTATTAACAGTGATAATAAACGCTACTTCTAATCAGTTTACCGGTGAAGAAAAAATAGTCCTAATTATTGGAATTATATTTATTTTTATTCTGCTTTCTATTGTCTATTGCTTCTTTATATATATTGTGTACAAAATATGCAAAATGATTTTCAGAAAGATCAAGGCAAAGCACGGAAACAGTATTACTATTCAGTTCGTGGAAAAGGCTATTACAGTGCTGATAATAGCATTTTTCATTGTTGTTCCTATGGGAGGTGATAAACTTGCCCAGTCATTGCTTGGAAGTACTGCAGTAATAGCAGCGATTGTCGGACTTGCTGCAAATGATGTAATAAAAAATATGTTTGCAGGGTTGGAAATAAGTATATATAAGCCCTTTGATATTGGAAACAGAATAGTGTTGGAAGATGGACAGTCCGGAATTGTGGAGAAAATGAACCTGAGACATGTTGTAATACAGCAGCTTGATACAACAAGATTGATTATTCCTAATAGTAGACTTAATGGAGTTACCATAACCAACTTCAGCTATGAGGAGGATGTTCCAAGGTCTATACAGCTTCATTATTCCGTAAGCTACGATACGGATTTGGAAAAGGCTAAAGAGGTAATAAGGAAGACTATTTGTGAAAATCCGCTGACACTAAATAAAGATGGTTATAATCCTGATAATCCTAATAGTAAATCAGTATATTTTCTTGAACTTACTGATAGTTCCATAGTCCTTGGGGCAACAATCTATTATCCACAGGGTATCAGAACAGAAGTAGTAAAAGATGAGGTGAATACTGCTGTATTTAATGCACTAAAGGATAATGGAATCGAAATACCATATAACTATGTCAATGTAGTAATGAGCGGCAACGTATAGAGCCCTGAAATTGTTTAATATGTTCTATTTTAGTTTAAGCTCTTGGCCTTTGCGTATAAGGCTCGGATTCTTGATGATATCTTTGTTGAGTTCATAGATTTCAATCCATTTGTTTGCATCACCAAGCTGCTGTATTGCAATTTTCACCAGGCAGTCACCGGGCTGTACTATGTATGTGGTGCCGGGTGTTTCAGGAGCGTCAGCAGATTCTTGAATGTCATTTGTTTCAGACACAGCTTCAGAAGCTTCCTGCGCATCATTTTCTGCCACTCCAAGGCTGGCCCTCAGAGCATTCTTTTCATCCTCAGAAAGTCCAATAGATGTGAAGTAATCATCTGCCTCGGCTTTTAAATCGACATTTTTGAGATCGGTTGTTCCAAATGCTGATTCAAGACTCTTGGTTATGTTACTGATGATGAAATCATATTTGTCATCGCCGGGTTTTACTCCGTTGTATAGGACATCTGATGTAGCTGATATTCATCATAATAACCACCCGGAGTCTTCATCATCTTCCTGTCTTGCAAAAATACCAAGAGTTCCGGATTCAATATCCGAGTAGTCGCTGCAAAATGGTATATCAAGTATCTGTTCGGCAAATGATACAGTGACCACGTCGCCAAATTTGTATCCGGCATCAAGGATTTCACTGCATTTTGTTGACAAAACGACATTACCATACTTCTTGATTCCGGAAAGATCCAATGTTGCGGTTATTTCCGGTGCTTCTGCAAGGACAGTGATTTTCAGAGGAATAAAAAGAGTCATAACAAGAATAAATGACATGAAGAACAATAATTATTTTTTGCACATTTTTACCTCTTGGTAGAATGAGATTTTAGTGTAGCTGTTTTCTATATAATTGTATGTTATGATGTGGGTGTCAAAAGTATAGAAACACCCTAAAAATGCACATTGATAACTGAATAAAGCTATGTTTTAGTGCTGATCTGCGGTAAAATATTAGTATCAAATCCAGTATTTAACGAGGTTTCAGCCATGTCATTCATCTTAAATGATCATCAGCAAGTGTCTCTTTTTGATTCTCTTACATTTCTCTCAGAAAGAAAACAGAAGATGCTTGAAAGTTCATGGGCTCATCAGTTTTCGCAAGAGATCTTTGTAAACATCAATGAGATGCTGTTTGCTCCATTATACAGCAGTAGTACCAACTCAAGACCAAACGCTCCAATAAATGTTATCGTTGGCGCAATGATGCTTGCTGAGTTCAATGGCATTTCTGAGGATGAGATGATCGAAACCATGGAGTTTGATTTCCGTTATCAGTATGCTCTTCATACTACCAGCTTTGAGAAGCAGCCAATCAGTGACAGGACTTTCAGCCGTTTCCGTGAAAGAGTCTCAGCTTATGAACTTGTGACTGGTATCGACCTTGTTCATGAGTGTATGGTTTCGCTTTCTGATCATATCTGCAAGTTCATGGACTTAAACCCTAACATTAGACGTATGGACAGTATGATGATTGAGTCTAACATCAAGAAGATGGGACGTCTGGAACTGTTGTATACCTGCTTGTCAAATCTTGTAGCAAGCCTTAAACGAGGCGGTTACAATGACAAGATCAAAGGGTTGGAAGCTTATGCGGATCCTAACAACAGGAATCGTGTCGTATATTACGAAAAGGATATCCCTCAGTCAGAACGGATTCAAAAAGTAATCGATGATGCGGTCAAACTTCTTCCAACATGTAAGGATACCCATGGAGAAACCACTGACTATCAACTGCTTGAAAGAGCAATCTCAGAACAGACCAAGGATGATGGCAATGGCCATATCATTCCGAAAGATAAAGGTGAAATGAATGCCACTATTCTTCAGAATCCAGCTGATCCGGAGGCAACCTTCAGAAGTAAGGCTGGTAAAGAGCACCGCGGATATGTAGCCAATCTCACAGAAACTGTTGGTGAAAATGGATCCATTATCACAGACTACCAGTATGATGTGAATACCAGAAGTGATGCATCATTCATCAAGGAATACATCGACAACCAGGAAGAATCTCCTGAAGCTATAGCGCTTATAACCGATGGAGCTTATGACAGCCATGAGATAAAAATGCAGGCTGCTAAAAAAGGCATTGCAGTTTTCTCAACAGGCCTTATTGGTAAACAACCAAATCCTATACTTGCTGAATTTGAGATCACAACTGAAGGTACGGTATCAAAATGTCCTGCTGGAAATGTTCCAAAGAGCACTTCTTACATAAAACAGACAAACAGCGCACGAGTATCTTTCACAAGAGAAACATGTGAAAACTGTCCGCACCGATGTGAATGCAATCCGAAGCTGAAGAAGCGGACTGCCACAATGGTTATATCCTTAAACTCCAGAAAACGTTTGTTAGGATCTTTGGAGATTCTGGATGATGATACCAGAAATAAAATCGGCAGAATCAGGAACGGTGTAGAGACTTCACCGTCAATCCTCAGAAATAAATATGGCGTTGATAAAATGCCTGTCCGTGGAAAGCTAAAGACAAAATACCGCTTTGGCTTTAAAGTTGGTGCCCAAAATTTCGCCAAACTGATGCGGTTTATTAAAGGTAAATCGAAATGCCGGGCATTGGTTATGGAATGACGGTAATAAAGGGGATGAATATGCTCCTCAATAAGGAAATCTGTCATCAAACATAGTTTTATTCAGTTATCAATGTTCAAAATACATGTCAAGGTCACGTATAAATGTGACTTTTGGCACCTACATCATGTTATACGAAATACTAAAGATATTAAGAAAGGCTTAAATTTGCGGGAATAAAAAGTGGCAAAAGTAGTAAAAAACTGAGCAATAATCTGTTAGTGAGCGGTGATTCAGACTGTTATAATTAGCGCGGTACCGTTCAAAAATGAGAAACATGACTTGTTACGGTGCATGTAACAGAACGGTATGAGTCAGATAAAAACATGCGTTTATAGATGGAGGAGAACTTTATAATGGATTATGTTTTTGAAATGCCTGCGGAAATGATGGTAGAGACAGACAAAAAGGGGACAGTAGAGCGTTTTGAATATGACACTTTTACTTATGACGAGGAGAATAAGCCTCTTCACAAGGGTGCCTTTGTTTATCTTCCTTATGGATATGATAAGTCAGTAAAATACAATGTACTATATCTGCTTCATGGTGGCGGATTTACTGAGGAATGGTGGCTAAAGATGTTCCCTGACACCGTGACAATCCTTGATAATATGATTGAGAAGAAGCTATGCGAGCCTTGTATAGTTGTCACTCCCACTTTCTATCACGGTGAGGATGACAAGAATACACATGATGAGGGACGCTGCGAAAATTTCAGACATGAGATAAGAAAGGATCTTGTGCCGGGTATCGAGAGCAGGTACTCAACCTTTACTGAGGGTGATGTATCGGAGGAAAACCTTATAAAAACCCGCTCCCACAGAGCTTTTGCCGGTCTTTCCCTAGGATCCATGACGACCTACAGAGCTGCTTTTTACAATAATTTTGACCTGTTTTCATGGTACGGACCCTTCTCCGGCTGCTGCGGTCCTTTTGGTGATCACGACCTGGAGGTTAAGAGAATCTGCGAGACACTTGAAAATGGCCATAAAAACGGCTATGAGCTTGATTACATGTTCTGCGCGAACGGTGATGCAGACATTGCTTTTGAGGAGCATAAAGACATTATGGGCAGAGCAGTAGCAGAGAGCAAGTACCTTGAACAGGGCAAGAACTATGATTTCTTTATCATACCCGGGGGTGTCCATGACATGAAGGCATGGCAACTGCATATGTACCATGCATTACAGATATTTTTTAAGAAGTAATCAGACCACTACATGAGGAGAAATGCTAAATATTGAAAGATGTGGACTAAACGGTACGCGCTACGTGTTTTTTTGAAACGCCTTTCTATAGCTTAAGGGTAACAAACCTTTGGAATTGCTGAAAAGTTCTGCAAAGTGTCCCGGAGATACATAACCAACTGCTTTTGCAACTTCGGAGACAGGAAGATCAGTATATGCCAGAAGATGCTCCGCATGGTCAATGCGTACCTTTTGTATATAGTCTGCTACGGTCATTCCATAATATGTTTTAAAGGCACTTTTGAGTTTGGTTGTGCCCATACAGGCTATTTTAGATAAAGAATCAATTGAGATTTTATCTGCATAATGGTCATTGATATAAAGACCGAGGCTACTCAATAATTCTGCATCAGCAGAGGACAGGGTGGCCTTATAAAGAGCAGTAGCGGTGCTATTTTACTTAATAAGAAAGAGATTTCTTCTAAAGAGCTTAAGAAAAAAGCCTTTATGGTAATGCAGGATGTGAATTACCAGCTTTTTTCAGACTCGGTTTATAATGAGTGCACTCTCGGAACGGATAAAATTAGTAGGGAGATTGCCGAGAAAACTCTGGAGGAAATGAATCTTCTGGAATTTAAGAACAGACATCCGAACACACTCTCCGGAGGTCAGAAGCAAAGGCTTGCCATAGCAGTAAGCCTTATGATGAATAAAGAAATCCTTCTTTTTGATGAACCTACAAGCGGACTTGACTACAAAAACATGCTTTTATGTGCGGATTTTTTAAAAAAACTGAGAAATAAAGGAAAGATAGTCATAGTGGTAACCCATGATGAAGAATTTATAGATTGTTGCTGCGATGAAATATACAGACTGTCAGAATGAAACTATGCTTCCTGAAAATTATTATCAGATAATGGCATTGATATGAAGGTTAGCCAGTGCTAACATGTATTATTGAAAAAATCTGCAATTTGTAAGGAGGGAGAGTATGAGCTTAAGCGAACTTGGAAAGGACAGCCGGGCGGTTGTTGAAAAACTGACAGGTGACGAGAGATTTATGAGTAGGATCACATCCATCGGTCTTACACCGGGGTGCAGTATCAGGGTTATCAGAAACGATAAGAACAGACCTATGCTTATCTATTCAAGGGATACCCTTATTGCGCTTAACAGGAAAGAGTGTATGGGAATTGAGGTTACGGAGGTGGCAGGATGAGCAGTGCAACAATAGCCCTTCTGGGACAGCCAAATTCAGGTAAATCGACTCTTTTTAATGCGCTTACAGGACTTAGACAGCATGTTGGCAACTGGCCAGGTAAGACAGTTGAAAAGAAAGAAGGTAGCTTTATCTATAAAGGAATGGAGTGCGCTATTGCCGACCTTCCCGGTTCTTACAGCCTTACGGCCAATTCTGACGAAGAACTGATTACAAGAGATTATATCGCATCCGGAAAAGCAGACGTGGTATGCATTCTTGCAGACAGCTCCCAGCTTGAGAGAAGTCTTTTCATGACAGCTGATTATGCAGGTATTGATGTGCCAAGCTTTCTTGTGCTTAACATGGCAGATGTGGCTGCAGATCAGGGAAAAACCATAGACGTAAAATCCATTGAGAAAAAGATTGGAATTCCGGTACTTCTATTTTCTGCTACTGAAGGCAAGAAATATGAACCGTATTATGAAACTATGGAGAGAGCTGTAAAGGAGAAATCCAGGATAAATGTAAAAGCTCTTGAGGCTGAGTATGAGAAAATTGAAGGTTATAGTGAGTTAAAAGAAATAATCCCTGAAGGAATTATCAGCGGTTTTACAACCATGTGGCTTTCTGTAAAGGCTCTTGAAGGTGACAAGCAGGTTCTTTCAATGCTAAAGGCCCGGCTTTCTTTAGAGGATTATAAAAAAGTTCAGAATATCTGTAATAACAGTCAGGGAGCGATAGCTACAGGAAGCAGTAAATTCAGATGGATTGATGAGATACTCGATGGCAGTGTTACTTCCCAAAAAGAAAGTATTGCTCTTGGAAAGCTCGATCAGATATATCTAAGCAGGATATGGGGTAAGCCTGCTGTTATCTTAACAGTACTGCTTGGTCTTATTGCTTCGTTTATTCCGGCACTTCCCTTTATGGGAATAGGGCAGGGGATTGCCGCGTTAAAAACTCCTGTCGCAGCTGCACTTAGTTCAGCAGGATCTCCGGACATTCTGGTTCAGCTTATATGCACAGTTCTTATCCAATCATTCAGCTATATAGTCCAGATGCTGGGATTTGTTTTTGGGGTTACTCTGGTTTTTGGACTCCTTGAAGAAGTCGGCGTTATGGCCCGCATCTCTTATGTCTTTGATAATACCATGGGAAAACTTGGGCTTCAGGGAAAATCTGTTATGCCATTTCTTGTAAGCTTTGGATGCACCATGGGAGGTGCGGCAGGAGCAAGAGTAATCGATAATTGGGGCCAGAAGGTTCTTACAATTGCACTTGCATGGGCAGTTCCTTGCGGAGCAGCATGGGCTGTAATTCCTATGCTTTCGGCTGTATTTTTCGGCCCGGGAGCGGTGCTTGTGATAGTTGCAATTCTTCTTACAATGATCCTGCATATGTGGGTTACAGCGAAAATATTCGGTAGAAAACTGGTTCAGAAAAATGACAGATATGGAATGATAATGGAACTTCCACCTTATCATAAGCCTAAGCTGGGGGCACTTCTTCGTTATGTTCTTGGAAGAACGGGAGACACATTTAAGCGTGTAACAAGCGTTGTCATTTTGGTATGTGGTGTGTTCTGGCTTCTGAGCTATACTTTTGTACCCGGATCACAGCCGATTCTGTATCGCATCGGAACAGCAATTGAACCTGTTACCAAGATTTTCGGTCTTGGATGGCAGCTGTTTATAGCTTTTATTGCATCTGCTGTTGGAAAAGAAGGTGCGATAGGTGTTATCAGCGCACTCTACACAGGTGGAAATCTTTCAGCAGCCTTCAATGCTGCCATGAGCGGAGCCGGAGCAGCATCTAATCTGAACGAAATACTTCTTACAAATGTATCTAAAGCTGAAGCACTTGCCTTTATCTTTGCAATGACCTTCAATATGCCATGTGTCGTGGCTCTTGCAGCTACATTCCAGGAGACTTATTCAGTTAAATGGACTACCAGAATAGCTCTTTATTACACTTTTACAGCACTTCTTTTGGCAGCGGTAGCTTATCGTATTGGACTGCTTATATTCTGATTTTGTTTTTTACGGAGATTAATTATGAAGGATTTAATTGCATTATTAAGTGATGGACATGCCAGAACTGAAAAGCTTCTGGCAATGGAGCTTCACACGACAGTTGAGGATGTAAAAAGACAAATTGAGTATCTTGAACACATGGGAATAATTCGCAGGGTAGATGTTTCCTGCTGCAGCAAAGGCTGCGGCGGGGACTGCGGTAAATGCGCTCCAAAGGATGGCTTTAAGAACATGGGCGAGATGTATGAAATTGTGCTGAATAAAGCTATCTCATGATATAAATATGTTATGCGAGGTCGAAAAACAATACATAGATTCTTGAACTTATTTTCATTTTCTGCGTTCAGGAAGTCATAATAATACGTGATAAAGTGAGAATTGCTTTGGTTTTATGTATTGACAACGCTAATTAGCATATGTTAACATTTTTTAAGTTAGTTATAGCTAACAATAAATGACATAAATAGTCATAAGAAATCTCCTACCTGAAATGCCGCATCTTGCCAATGCGGCATTTTTGCTAAGGTTAAGTCAATCATCATGAGAGTATTACTATATTCCAGTGCAGAAAGCAGGCTAAGTACTGCTGGAATATGATGGTTGATTTAATCAAAAATCTGACAAAACAGGGGTGTTTGAAAAATGCAATTTGAAGAAATGGGAAATATGTCAGGGAAGACATTGATGTTATTGCCTGGAACATGCTGTGACTGGCAGACAAATTTTGGAACGGTCATACCGGATCTTTCTGAGAAATATCACCTTATATGTGTGAACTATGATGGATTCGATGGAAGCGATAATATCTTTCCGGACATGATCACAGTAACTGAAAAAATTGAGAACTATATAAATGAACACCATGCCGGAAGGATTGATGGGGCTATCGGTTCTTCGCTTGGTTCAAGTTTTGTAGGTCAGCTTGTCATGAGAAGGAACGTGCATATAGATCATGCAATCTTTGGCAGTCCGGATCTTGATCAGAGCGGTAAAATATCCGCAAAGCTTCAGTCGATGCTTGTGGTGCCGCTTCTCACAAGCTTTACCGGAAACAAGGAGAAACGAAATAAATCGAAAGAAAAGCTAAAAAAGATATTTGAAATGGATGATGAAAATGCAGAGAAGTTTATGAACTGTTTTTCAAAGTTTAATCCTCAGTCCATTAAAAATGAGTATTACACGGACCTTCTGACACATCTTGAAGAAGACATCAGCGTAGAACACACCAAAGCGCATTTTATCTATGCCAATAAAATGGGGGAGAAGTATCTGAAAAGATACAAGAAATATTTCCATGATCCTGAGATCAGGGAGTTCGATATGCAGCATGAGCAGTGGCTTTTTGGTGGAAAGAAATATGCGGAGCCTGTACTTAAGGCAATAGATGAATTTATGGAAATGCCAATTTAGGCAAGTGATAAAGTTGACTTATTTGGTGACACTAGCAGAACGGGAGGATATGAAAATGCCAAGTATTCAGGCAAAGATGATAAGCAGTCTGTTTAGCCTTGTTGGCGTAAATAAGATGCTCGATAAACAGGGGGAAGATTTTCAAAAACTGTTAAACAAATATGTGGAAAAGCAGAAAATACCCCTTAAGGTTATGCTCCTTGATGAACCCACAAGTAATCTTGATAGTTTGAATGAAGCCGTGATCCTGAAATCTCTAAAAGAAGAAGCAAAGGAAAAGACAGTCGTTCTTGTTTCTCACAGAGAGTCTACCATGAGGATTGCAGATGAAATCTTAAAGTATTGCTTCACCATTATTATTTAATCTTTTTTTCATAGAATGATAATGGTTTTGTGAGGTGTTTATTGTAATACTTAAAATGAGAACATTTTGGAGGATGCATGGATTAAATAGCTAAAGTGCATAATGAAAAAGAGGGAGATAATGTATTTGAAATGGAAGATGATAGCGTTCTTGAATATGTTGCAGCTATGACCGGAGATATGGATGCGACAGTTACAGCAAAAATATTTATGCTTAATGAGGATGCAGAGAAACCCACCGATGGAGTACTGCTCGACAGTGTTACGGAAACGTTTAATTTCGCAGGTTATCACCGTATAAAACTAAACGATAATCTTGTTCTTCGTAAGGGTACTTGCATCAGTATAGTAATTTCTGAGAATGTGCCTGTTGAAGGTGGCGTGAAATATGCGCTGGTCAATAGCAGCAGCCTGAATAAAGCAGGCGCAAAAGCCTTTAATGAGATTCATGAATCCGACGGTATGTCAATTATGCGCTATGCCAAAGCTGTTGTAAATCCCGGTGAAAGCTACATAAGCTTTGATATTGAGAAATGGACTGATTGGACAGATGCCATAGCTGTTTTTGCTAAAAAAGAATCTAATCAGTATATGGCCTATGATAATCTTCCGATTAAGGCATACTTATATCCTTTAGAAGAGGTTGAAAATGTTCATGACCTCTCAGACAAGATTCCCGCTGTCGGCGGACAGGCAGCTGTATGCCCTGAAGATGGATACATATTGCTTGAAATCACAGGAGAATGATTTGTGACTTTCTTTTCTTATAATCGGAGGGCTGAGGGTGAAAAGATGGCTGATAATAACAATAAATCTTTTGATAATGGGGTTTATTCTGTTCTTTATCATAGGGTATGCGAACACTAAGGCAGAAGAGAGCAACAAAAATGAGATTATCGCCTTTGAAAAGATGACCATGACAACAAGTCAGATCATCGCTAATTACCTTGAGGATGAACAGCATCTTTGTGATATATGGGCAAACTACATCAATCGTTCAGCGGAAAACGATACTCCGATGACGACAGAGGACGCTATATCCTATATCAGAAAGGCAAAGATTTCTCCGGAAATTGAAGGACACCTGATCTTTTTGGACAGTCCTGAACGAGAAGGCATCTCGACTACAGGTAAAGTATCTGATCCCGATACCTATACGGTTTCCTATAAGAAGATAGCAATCTTTGACAATATTGAAACTGAGAAGGCTACAAAAGATGTTGTTGGTCTCACAAGAGCCTACACAAACCCTATGAACGGAGTTCAGTCTATTGCTTTTTTAAATAATGTGACTGTTCTTGACAAAGAAAACAACGAGCTGAAAAAAGGTCTTTTGATGCGAGTTGTTCCTTTGAGTCGCCTTGAGCAAAAGCTTGTTTTCCTAAAAGGTGAATACGAAAATGTTGAGATAAGTCTCATTGACAAGGAAGGTAATTACGTTGTTCATGGTAAGTCCTTTAAGAACAGTAATTTCTTTGAGTACTACAAGTCATATAATGCAGCTACGGCAGGAGAATATGAGCATGTGATCAAAGAGATAGCAGGTGGAACAGGCGTCATGACCATCAAGAACTTTAAGAAAGAGGATTGTATTTTGTCCTATACACCTCTTGAAACTATGACGACATGGTTTTTACTTGCCTATATACCTGTGAACGACCTTGTAGCAAGCAGGTCGATAGACTGGTTGCTTCTTGGTATAGCGACTCTTGGCTTTTTAATTCTTTTGATGTTTAATTCGGCTGTCATGATGACTTACAACCGTAAGCTGTCAGAGGCTGCTAAGCAGGCAAATCAGGCTAATGAGGCCAAATCCAACTTCTTATCTACCATGTCCCATGATATCCGTACACCTATGAATGCGATACTGGGATTAAATGAAATGGTACTTCGCGATTGCCGGGATGAAAATATCAGAATGTATTCAGAGAGTATAAGGACTGCGGGAAATACTCTACTTGGCATCATCAACGACATTCTGGATTTTTCCAAAATAGAAGCGGGCAAAATGGAAATTATAAACGTTGATTACTATTTTGCTTCCCTTCTTAATGATCTTGTAAATATGGTGCAAAAGAAAGCGGAAGATAAAGGGCTTTCTTTAAAACTGAACATAGACAGGAATATTCCAACTGTCCTTAACGGGGACGAGATCAGGATTAAGCAGGTTATTATTAATATTCTCTCTAATGCGGTAAAGTACACCAAACAGGGATATATAACTTTTTCCATAAATTCTTACAAGCCTGAGGATAAACCTGATTCAATCATACTTAAAATCAGTGTTGAAGACACCGGTATAGGCATAAAACCTGAAGACCTTGACAAGTTATTTGTTGCTTTTGAACGTATTGAAGAAAAAAGGAACAGGAACATCGAAGGAACAGGACTGGGGATGACTATTGTCCAACGGTTTCTTGATATGATGGGCAGTCATCTTGAAGTGCAAAGCGAATATGGTAAGGGTTCTGTTTTTTCCTTTGAACTTGAGCAGAAGGTCGTTAAATGGGATCCCATCGGAGATTTCGAAGAGGCCTTCAGACGGTCATCCAGCGAGAGGGCAACTTATCATGAGAAATTCACAGCACCTTGCGCAAGAGTACTTGTGGTTGATGATACCACGGTTAATCTTACAGTATTTGTAAACCTGCTTAAGCGGACCGGGCTCCGTATTGATACGGCAGAAAGTGGCGATGAATGCATTTCGCTTTTTAAAAATAATCATTATGATGTTATCTTCCTGGATCATATGATGCCGGACAAAGATGGCATCGAAACCCTCACGGAAATGAAGGAGCTGACGAATACTCCGAATGAAGGAACGCCTGTAATATGTCTTACTGCCAATGCCATATCGGGTATGCGTGAAATGTACACAAATGTCGGATTTGATGACTACCTCACCAAGCCAATTGATGCCGAGCGGTTGGAAATGATGTTATTGCAGTATCTCCCGAAGGATAAGGTGAATACAGTATCCGATAAGGATGACGCTGTCGATAATGAAAAGGATAATAGAGAAGATAATACAGAAGATAATGAGCTTCCCGGATTTCTGTATGATATTAATGAACTCGATTTAGATTCGGGCCTTGAATATTGTGGTGATGCAGAGGATTATATTATGGCTCTTACAACGTACATGAGCAGTGCGGAAAAGAGGGCTGAAGAAATCGAGAACTACTGGAAAGCAGGAGATATACAAAATACAACTATAAAAGTGCATGGGCTTAAGAGTGCTTTACGAATGGTAGGAGCGCTGGAGCTTGGAGAATTCGCTGCAAGCCTTGAGAAGGCCGGAAATAGTGGTGATTCGGAAATGCTGGATAAAGAGCTTTTCGGTCTTTTGGCCAGACACAGGCAGTTGGCGAAGGAACTTGAACCTCTAAATGACTTGCAGGAATAGTACAAAGCGAATGATATTATATAAAGGAAGGTAATGCTTATGAAGAAAAAACTGAGGCTGTTATTTTCTTTGAGTATGACTGTTATGCTTCTTTTACAGGGCTGCGGAGGCCAAAAGAAAGAGGATAGTGCCTTTGTCCCTAAGTATGACAAGGATACCGAGTTTTCTTTAACTGTTGCAGGCAGTTACGGTAACTTTGAATCGCTTGAGGCAGAGTTTGAGCGCTTTTACGAATATTATCCGAGCGCAAATCTACAGTATGTGACAATGGATGATTACAATAATGTCATCTCGAGCGCCCTTGTAAGCAGTGAGCCACCGGATATCTTTATGACCAACAGCGGGATGATTGGAAACGAGATGTATGACAGCATGTTTAAATCTTGCGAGGTTTTGTCAGATTCTTCTGCCAACATTGATTATTCCTGTATAAGGGATTCTCTGATAAGAACTACTGATTCTGGTGATGTTGTTATGCTCCCGATTTTTACCACCTCTTACGGAATGCTTGTCAACATGGATATCTTTGAAAAAGAAGGATTAGAGGTTCCAACTAATTTTAATGAGCTTATGAAAGCCTGCGCTAAGCTTAAGAGTGCAGGATATGAATCTCCCATGATGGGAGCGGATAAATTTACCGGATCCGGGCTGTTTAATTGTTTTGCTTATCCGATGTTTGCCTATAATATCATAAAAAACAGCGATAAGGTAGACGCCCTCAATAATTTCGAGCCTTCATCAGGAGAACTGATGCGTCCTGCACTGGAGAGGCTTTATGAATTTGTGAATTCCGATTGCATAGATGTGGCAAAATGTCAGGAAGAAATAATCGACGAATATGATTCGGTGATAATGAGATTTTTTGAGGGTGATGTACCGATGATGTTTGCTACAGGTGATGTGGTTTCCGGAACGGCTAAGAGAGAGAGTAAGTCTGAAGCTTTTTCGGCACATCCGTTTAAATACAGATTCTTTACCGCTCCTGCAGGTGACGACGGGGGTTATTTTATCAATTCTATCAGTGTTTGCTTTTCCGTTAACAGTCACAGCAGGAACATAGATATGGCCAATGAATTCATGCGGTTTCTGATCAGCAAGGAAGAACTTGGGAACATGGCCGGATTAAAACGTCTGATTACGCCTGTAGATGATTATTCGACTGACGAGCTTTATTCTGCACTCTCCGATATTCCTTCTGACAGGAGCTTTAGTGACAAGGAAACCGGGCTTCTGGATCCGGCGGTCAGACAATTCAGGGCTGCTATCTACGCTGTAGGCAACGGAGAAATGACAGTGGATGAGGCTGTTTCCGCTTACGGAAATATTCCTGAGGAATAGAATGATATGGTGTCAACGACTGACTTAACTGCTGCAGGGGCACATCTTATCCTATTTACAACCGGAAGATTTAAGGATGGAGTAACCTTGTAGCAAGTCATTTTGCCCCTCTAAAATTCTGTCTGAATTTCTGAGGTGTCATTCCAAATTCCCTCTTAAACTGTAGATTGAAATATGAGATGTTGGGGAAACCATTATCCATTGCGATGTCCATCACCGGACGATTTGTCTCTTCCAGCTCATGAGCGGCATTCTGGATACGGCAGTGATTAATGTATTTTATTGCGCTCATTCCTACATTTTCATTAAAAATTCGCATAAAGTAGCTCTCACTAAAACCACTGATAGCAGCAAGCTCAGAGATGGTCAGCTTGTCCTGACAATGTTCGGATATATATTGAAGAACAGAGCGCAGCTGAATTCGCCCGGAAAGAACACTTTCGCTCTCTTCGGGCGTTTTTATGTGTCTGTTTTCGAATAAGAGAATTATGGTATATAAGAGGTGCTCTCGAAGGCGCAGTTCATATAGGAATGGACGCTCATTGAAGCATTTTAAGGCTTTCATAAATTCTGTGCGGATCGATTTATATCCCTCACTTTTCTTATCAATGAATGCCGGCATAACAAGCTGACCTTCTGCCAGTGGTCGAAGATACTTTGATGCAGACAGATCCTGACCACCGGCCCCAAGTAGATCCAGGCTGAAAACAAGACTGTCAGAAATAAGAATCTTTCCGGGAACCTCCGATGCGGAGTGTGTACAGAAGGGAGGAACAAGAATAATATCACCGGGTTTTGCAAGGAAGGTTTCCTGTCCTACCCTATAAGCGCAGACGCCACTCTTAACCAGAGTAATCTCCATCTCCTCATGCCAGTGAAGAGCTACTTCACCATAGGATTTAGGAATGATGGAATGGTAGCTGTTTACCGGTAGAAATATATCACCATGGCTGGCATTTTCATGTTCTGAAAGGATGACTTCTTTTTTTGACATAGGATTTCCTCTTGGGTTGTGTGCTTTTTTAGAATAAATACATATAATAGGATTGTGTTAGTAATTGGCATTATATAGCAAGAAAAAATGCTATTCATTATAGTATTATACTATCAACGCGAGACAAAAACATTTATTTTTTATAAAGTGAGGTATACAAAATGGCAGCAAAATGGTTAAAGGATACAGTTTTTTATGAAATCTATCCTCAGTCATTCAATGACACAAACGGAGATGGAATAGGGGATATCAACGGAATCACAGAGAAGCTTGACTACATAAAGAAACTTGGTTGTAATGCTCTCTGGATCAACCCCTGCTATGACTCACCCTTCAAGGATGCGGGGTACGACGTACGTGATTATAAGAAGGTTGCTCCACGTTACGGAACCAATGAGGATCTTTTCAATCTCTTTGAGGAGGCACATAAAAAGGGAATTAAGGTGCTGCTTGATCTTGTTCCGGGTCACACCTCTGAGGAGCATGAATGGTTTAGACAGAGCCAGAAGGCTGAGGATAATGAGTATTCTGACAGATTTATCTGGACGGATTTCTGCTTTAAGGGTGCAAACGGATTACCTTATGTGGGTGGAGAAAGTGAGAGAAGCGGCTGCTATATTCTGAACTTTTTCAAATGTCAGCCGGCTCTTAACTACGGATTTCTGAATGTGACAGAGCCCTGGCAGAAGAGCATGAGCGATCCTGCTGCGATAGCAACAAGAGAAGCAATGAAGGATGTCATGAGATTCTGGCTTTCCCACGGATGCGATGGTTTCAGAGTAGATATGGCTTCATCTCTTGTAAAAAATGATGACGATAAAAAGAGCGGAACCAGCGCAATTTGGCGTGATGTCAGAAGAATGCTTGATCTCGAATTCCCTGAGGCAGCTATGGTTGCTGAGTGGAGTAATCCGCCGCTTGCACTTCGAGCAGGTTATGATATGGACTTTTGCCTGAATTCTATGGGAAGTGGCTATTCAACACTGATGCGTGATTACTACAACCATGTTTATGGCGAGCAGGTTCAGAAAAATGCTGAGGATCATAGCTATTTTAAGAAGGATGCCGGTGGAAGCATTAACAGATTTCTTGACCAGTATATGGATTGGTATGAGGATACCAAAGGTATTGGATATATGTCCCTACTTACCTGCAATCACGATACACTAAGACCCAGCTATAACCTTGATGAGCGCGAATTGAAGCTGGCATATTCCTTCATTTTCACACTTCCCGGAGTGCCTTTCCTGTATTACGGCGATGAAATCGGCATGAAATATCTGGCCATTCCCACCAATGAGGGTGGATATTTCAGAACAGGTTCAAGAACTCCCATGCAGTGGTCTTCCGGTGAGAACCTTGGTTTCTCAGAAGCTCCCGCTGACAAGCTCTATCTTCCTGTAGATTGTGATAAAGATGCTCCTACAGTTGAGTCGCAGGAAAAGGATGAGAACTCACTTCTTAACACGGTGAAGAAGATTCTCGCCCTCAGGCACAGCGAGGAAAGTCTTCAGGCTGACGCTGAATTTGTACCTGTCTGCACAGAGGAGAATAAACCTTTTGTATACAAGAGAGGTGAATTGTTCTGTATGGTCAATCCCACAGGAAAACCTTTGGAAGTAAGTCTTAATGAAATGCCTAATGGAGAGGTATTATACAAGGTTGGCGATGCAAAGGTGGCAGATGGTAAACTGCTTGTCGACGCTCAGAGCTTTGCGGTAATGAGATAATTTCACATTTTATGTTGCAGCAGGCTGATTCCTGTAGCTGCTGGGAGAAAAACCGCTATACTTTTTAAACGCCTTGGAAAAAGTGAATATGTCATTATATCCGACAGCGAATGCAATGTATTGTATTGAGCTGTCGGAATTTTTTAGCATTTTTTGGGCTGTTTGCATTCGATAGGTCTGAATATAATCTTTTATTGTGGTTCCTGTTGCATCACGAAAAAGCCTGGAGAGGTAACTTCTGTTAAGCCCACAGGTGTCTGCAATAGTATCAACATGTATATTTTCCGAATACTTAAGCTGAATAAATTTTATAACTGTTCTTACATACTGAAGCTGCTGGCTTTCGTTATTCTTTTCTGTGGCTGTCAGATATGCTTTTTTTAAGTAATCCATTATCTCATAGACTTTAGCGAGGCAATAGTATTCGCTTTCATAGTCATTGAAAATGTCGGACAGAATATCAAAAAGATTACGAAAATTTCCTGTTTTGGAAGATATTATATCCTTTACCGGATTGTATTCATCAATCTGACAATCTTTAAGAGCTTCGAGCATAACGGCACCGCCGATATGAGTCCAACAGTATTCCCACGGATCATCCTTGTCAGCTTCGTAATATGCCATGATATTTGCAGGAATATAGAAAAGCTGGTTTGCATGTATATGATACTCTTTTCCCATTATCTGTAGTTTGCCTTTTCCCGAAATCACAAAATGCAAAATGCCCCTTGGGCGTAAGACAGGACCGTAGGAATAACCTGGTTCGCATTTGTAATTTCCTATCTCATAAATGCGAACTTCTGCGCTTTTGTCGTAATCCAAAAAGGCGCAAAAATCAAAACCTAAACCGTTTGAGGAAGTTTTCATGTGCATTCACCTCACAAAATGACAAATTTTAACAACATAATAACATGTTATTAAATGTTGTGCGATATTAAAATTGCATTTGTTGAAACAAATAAACCAAGGGTGCAGATAACCAAAGGAAGAGGTATCTGCAGCAAAATGGGAGGACAAAAATGAAAAAGAAAGCATTAGCACTTGTACTTAGTACAGTAATCGCAGCAGGCATGGTTGGATGCGGTTCATCAGATTCAGGAAATACAGGAGCAGCAAATGAAAATGTTACTGATACTGCAGAGAATACAGATACAGCATCAGGCAGTTCTGAAGGCGGCTATTCAACAGATCAGATTACTATCAATATTTGGGATGCTAACCAGCAGGAAGGAATCCAGCAGATCGCTGATGACTGGACAGCTACATCAGGAGTTAAGTGCTCTGTAGAAGTTATCGATTGGGATAATTATTGGACACTCCTTGAGGCAGGAGCTTCAGGTGGAGAGATGCCTGACGTATTCTGGATGCATTCAAACACAGCACAGATGTATATGGAGAATGATATTCTTCTTGATCTTACAGACTACATCGCAAATGATGCTTCAATCGATAAGGCAAATTATTACGAAGGTGTTTGGGATCTTTATAGCAGCAACGGTAAGCAGTACGCTCTTCCTAAGGATCATGACACAATCGCACTTCTTTACAACAAGGCAATCTTTGACCAGTATGGTGTAGAGTATCCTACAGACAACTGGACATGGGAAGATATGTATGAAGCAGCTAAGAAGATCACAGAGGGTTCAAACGGTGAAGTATACGGCATGGCTATGAATACTTCCAATAACCAGGATGGCTGGTACAACCTTGTTTATGATTACGGCGCACAGGTTATTACAGATGATCACAAGGGAACAACAATCGGTTCTGATGAAGGTAAAGCAGGTATGGAGATGTGCAGAAAGCTTCTTACAGTAGGTGCTCCTCAGTCAGTAGTTGCTGAAACCGGTACAGATTCACTCTTCATGTCAGGTAAGACTGCTATGATCACACAGGGTTCATGGATGATCAATTCCTTCTATAAAGCAGAAAACCACGCTGATTATGCATGGTCAATGCTTCCTTATGCAGACGTTAACGGAAACGGATCATGCGATGCAGGTGAGCGTTACTCAGCTTATAACGGACTTGGATGGGCAGCAAATGCTAACGTAGCTGATCCTAAGGCTTGCTATGACCTTATTGCATACTTCTGCTCAGAGGAAGGTCAGAAGAAGCAGGCTGAGCTCGGTGTAACAATGGGTGGTATGAAGGGCGTTTCAGAAGCTTTCTCAGGTGCTTTCGAAGGAATGGATGTATCTGCATTTGTAAGAGCTGAGGAAGAGGGAGATCTGTTCTTCCGTCCTTACACAAGAAACACAACTGTTTGGGAAGATGCACTTCAGCAGGCAGGCGGTTTCCTTGATGCTTGGCAGAATCCCGAAGATGCTGCAACAATGGCAACAGCTTGTGATAATGCTCAGAAGATAATCGAGGATGCTATCGCAGCAGAGTAAAACATACAAGATTCACAAAATATCGGGATGGTATTTATTTGCCTCTTTGCGAAAGCAAAGAGGTAAATTTTAGGGAAATTTTAAATGAGGAGAAAGAATAATGAGTAAAGGGAAAATGACTCCGTCGCAAAAAAGACAGGCTATATGGGGATGGGCTTTTATTACACCCACGATGCTGGGTCTGATAATACTAAATTTTTATCCGGCTATAAACACGGTATACCAGTCTCTTTGCAAAACCGGAGATTTCGGAAAAGGAAACAAGTTTGTCGGACTTGCAAATTATCAGGCTGTGATTGGAAATACAGAAACCTGGCAGTCATTATGGAACACTGTAAAATATGCGATAGTAGAGGTTCCGCTTGGAATTGTAATTGCACTTATACTTGCTGTTCTTCTGCAGAATAAGCTTCCGGGAAAAGGATTTTTCCGTACTTTATTCTTTCTCCCCATGGTGTGTGCACCTGCAGCCGTTGCAATGGTATGGAAATGGCTTTATAACCAGCAATTCGGTCTTT
Source organism: Butyrivibrio sp. AE3004 (assembly GCF_000703165.1). Classification (NCBI taxonomy): domain Bacteria; kingdom Bacillati; phylum Bacillota; class Clostridia; order Lachnospirales; family Lachnospiraceae; genus Butyrivibrio; species Butyrivibrio sp. AE3004. The sequence continues at coordinate 209,356 of NZ_JNLQ01000001.1, read as the reverse complement.
TGAATAACTTTTTCCACACAAATGCAGCCTGGATATCCGATCCGAACATTGCCTGGATCAGTGTAGGTATAATCGGGGTATGGTCAATTATCGGATATAACATGGTCCTTTTCATTGGTGGTCTTCAGGAGATACCCAAAGACTATTATGAAGCAGCCCAGATTGACGGTGCATCCGGACTTTCACAGTTTTTTAATATAACAGTTCCGCTTCTTAGTCCTACGACGTTTTTCATCGTACAGACAAGAATTATCGGTGCTCTTACGGTATTTGATCTTATGTTCATGGTTATGGATAAAACAAACCTGGCTCTTAACAAAACACAGTCAATTGTTTATCTGTTCTATACATATGCATTTACCAACAGTAACAGGGGATATGGCGCCGCAATAGTTGTTGTACTTGTTGTATTTATAATGATAACAACCTTGTTTCTCCAGAAACTTGAGAAGAAGATTGTATTCTATAACTAAGAAAGGGAACATGTTATGGATAGTATGAAAAAGAAATATGTAGTAAATAAAATACTTACTTATACTGTGCTTATTATATTTTCAATAATAATGCTGGTACCGTTTGTATGGATGATACTTACTGCATTAAAGACAAATCAGGAAGCTATTTCGGTTAATCCGTTTTATATTTTACCTGCACATGGGTGGCATTTTGAGAACTTCGCTACAGTTTGGAAGAGCTACAATTTTGTTACACTCTATAAAAATACAATATTGTTTATTTTCTTCCGTGTTGTATGTGCCTGTCTCACAGCCACCATGGCAGGATATGCGTTTGGAAGACTTGAATTTCCGGGAAAGAAGCTGATGTTTTCGCTGGTTCTTATCCAGATGATGATTCCTTCTCAGATTTTCATCATTCCTCAGTATCTTATGGCTTCCAAGCTACATATTTTAAATTCAACAGCGGGTCTGGTACTTCCCGGAGTTGTAACAGCCTTCGGAACCTATTTGTTAAAAACAGGATATCAGAGTCTGCCAAAGGATCTTGAAGAAGCAGCGGCAATTGATGGATGTAATATCGGTCAGACTTTTCTTTTCATCATGATGCCGTTAACAAGATCTTCTATGATTTCACTTGGAATCTTTACTGCATTGTTTGCATTTAAAGACCTCATGTGGCCCATGATTGTTTGTACAAATGCACAGACGACAACACTTAGTGCGGGCCTTGCAAAGATGCAGGGACAATATGGCAGTGACTATCCGGCAATGATGGCTGCAGCAGTGCTTGCAATTGTACCTATGATTGTAATTTACATAATATTCCAGAAGCAGTTCGTTGAAGGTATTGCCACATCAGGTGGTAAGCTCTGATTGGGAGACTAAAGATGGCGATTAATTTTAATGAAAAAAAGAAGATATTCTTTCTTACAACCAAGAACACAGAATATCAGATGAAAATAAATGAATATGATATGCTCCTTCACACTTACTATGGAGCATCTGTAGGCAAAACAGATATGTCCTATCTTGTTCGCGAGATTGACAGGGGATTTTCAGGAAATCCTTATGAAGGAAGAGATAAGAGAGGTATTTCACCGGATACTTTGCCTTTTGAATACAGTACCTACGGAGCAGGTGATTTCAGAGTAAATGCAGCCGGAGTAATTCTTTCAAACGGTAGCAGAACAATGGATCTTAGGTATAAGAGCTACTCTGTAAGTGAAGGAAAAAAAGAACTTTCAGGTCTTCCTTATGTTAGGGGTGAGGAAGACAATGTACAGATGCTCGAGATTATACTTGAGGATAAAACAGCTAATATAGAGGTTTGTCTTACTTATGGAGTGTTTGAAGAAAAGGATATTATCACAAGATCTGCTATGATAAAAAACAATTCAGATAAGCCCTGTCAGCTCACAAAGGCAGCTTCAATGTCTATGGATTTACTTCATAAGAAGATGGATCTTATACATTTTCATGGAAGACATGCCATGGAGAGACAGGTAGAGAGGGTACAGCTTACCCATGATATTCATGTGGTTGGCTCAAAACGCGGTACAAGTTCACACCATAATAATCCTTTTATCATTCTGTGTGACCATGATGCTACTGAAAATAACGGTGAATGCTATGGATTTATGCTTGTTTACTCCGGTAATCACGCAGAGGAAATAGAAGTTGACCAGGCTGGAAGCATCAGAGTGGTGAGTGGTATCGGAAGTGAAGGATTTTCATGGCTCCTTAACAAAGATGAGAGCTTTGTTACCCCGGAAATTATTATGGCTTATTCGGGTAATGGACTTAACGAGCTTAGTTATTTGTATCACAGAATAATTCGGGAAAACGTATGTCCTAAAGAATTTCGTGATGTGAAGCGCCCTGTGCTTATAAACAACTGGGAAGGAACGTATTTTAACTTCGACGAAAAGAGCTTATTTGAAATCGTGGATGCTGGACACGAAGCCGGGATTGAAATGTTTGTCTTGGATGACGGCTGGTTTGGAAAAAGAGATGACGATAACAGCGGGCTTGGTGACTGGTTTGTAAATGACAGAAAGCTCCCCGGAGGTATAACAAAGATAGCAGAGCATGCTGATTCTCTTGGTATGAAATTCGGTCTTTGGTTTGAACCCGAAATGGTAAATGAGGATTCAGATCTTTTCAGGACTCATCCGGATTGGGCACTGTGTGATCCGGACAGAAAACCTGTTATGGGAAGAAATCAGCTGGTTCTTGATATGTCACGAAAAGAAGTAGTTGACTATATTTTTGAGAGCATGGCAAAGGTTATTGATTCTGCAAAGATTTCTTATATTAAATGGGATTTCAACAGATCTATGGCTAACATTTATTCAAACGCTCTTCCTGCAGACAGACAGGGTGAGGTTGCTCACAGATTCATGCTGGGAACATATGATTTATTGTCAAGAATAAGGAAAAACTATCCTGAGATTATGATGGAAGGCTGTTCAGGCGGAGGCGGAAGATTTGATGCGGGAATCCTTTTCTATTCGCCCCAGATCTGGTGCTCTGATAACAGCGAAGCAATAAATCGTTTGAAGATTCAGAAGGGGACAGGCTTTGGCTATCCCGTAAGTACTATGGGAAGCCATGTATCAGCTTCTCCGAACCATCAGAACGGAAGGGAAGTTCCGTTTATTACAAGAGCAATTATTGCCATGTCAGGTACCTTTGGATATGAACTCGATCCCAGAAAGCTATCTGATGAGGAAAAGGAAGAAATAAAGAAAGAAGTAAGTCTGTTCAACAGATATTATGATCTTATTCAGAGAGGCCGTTACTTTAGAATTAGTAATGAAAAAACTGAGGATTACTTTACTTCCTGGCAATTTGTGTCAGGGGATAAATCAGAGTCGCTTGTCAGCCTTGTAGTTACTGATGTAAGGGCAAATCCTGAAATTCCCTTCATTAAACTACAGGGACTTGATCCGGAGGGAGAATACGTAATAGATAATATCTTTACCTCAGTTACGAATGCACCGGAGGAAGCCGGAATTAAGTCAAAAGAGGAAAAAGATAAAATCAGGTATTCCGGAAGAGCACTTATGAATGGAGGATTGGCGCTTGATCCTTTGTACGGAGTATATCCGTCTGTACAGATACATTTAAAAAGGCTCTAAATTAGTAAAAATATAAATATAATATAAAAAAAATGAGTAAAGCAGATTCTTATCATTACTGAGTGGGATCTGCTTTTTTGTGGAGTAGAGTACAAATGGTGTAAGTGAGAAAAGTTATCAATTACACGTATTTTAGAACAATTCTGATTATGATAATCTTAAGGAAGCAAACAAATGTGGGAGGGATTTATTCTGCATTTGTTTGTTTTTGTTTTAGGCTTTCCTGAATGCAAAAATCAAAATGTGTTCAAGAGCCACCAGATACTCGAAAAAAATTTAAAGAACAGGAGATTACTATTATGAAGAACTGGCATCATTGTGTATGGTTTTTAGGTGGAGTACTTTTTGGAACAGCAGGTGTAAAGCTGCTTTCAAGTAAGGATGCTAAGAAGTGCTATACGCACACTACAGCAGCTGTACTTCGTGCTAAGGAATGTGTAATGGATACTGCGAACAAGGTGCAGGAGAACTGTGATGATATTGTTGCAGAGGCAAAAGAGATAAATGCTGAGCGCAAGGCAAAGGAAGACGAAGCAGTAGTTGGAGAATAATAATATATGAAAATTGTCATTAAACATGAGATAAGGGGACGTATCCGCTTTTCCATGCCCAAAAGACGTTTTTCTTTTGAAGAAGCAGATAGATTACAGTACTATCTGCTTTCTCTTGATGGAGTGGAAAAAGCCACTGTCTATGAGAGAAGTGCGGATGCAGTAGTTGTATATAGTGGTGACAGGGATGAGCTGATTTCTAAAATCTGCGTTTTTGATGCGGATTCTGATGATGTTAAGGCTCTGGTCCCTGAGAACACAGGAAGAGAACTTATGGCTTCTTATAAGGAGAAGCTTATTTCCAAAGTGATTCTTCACTATGGCTGTAAGGTCTTTTTGCCGTCACCGCTACAAAAGATAAAGGCCTGCATAATGGCCACAAAATTTATTTACAAAGGACTTGTCAGCCTGTTTAAGCATAAAAAGCTTGAGGTATCTGTCCTTGATGCGACTGCAATAATGGTATCTATTTTAACCGGAGATTATCAGACGGCTTCGTCGGTTATGTTCTTACTTGGCGTAGGAGATCTTTTGGAAGAGTGGACTCACAAAAAGTCGGTTGATGATCTTGCAAGGAGTATGGCTCTTAAGGCAGACAAGGTCTGGCTTAAGAAGGACGGTGTTGAAGTACAGGTACCAATAAGTCATATAGTTCCGGGAGATGAGATTTCCGTAAGAGTCGGAAGTGTAATCCCTCTTGACGGAACTGTTGTATCCGGAGAAGCATTGGTCAATCAGGCAACTCTGACCGGGGAAGGAATACCGGTGGAGAAAAAAGAGGGTGCTTATGTCTATGCCGGAACGGTGATAGAGGAGGGAGACATTGTCCTTAAGGTCGAGAAGGCATCGGGAACGACCAGATATGAGAAAATCATTAAGATGATAGAAGAGTCTGAGCAGCTTAAATCAGGCGTTGAGTCAAGGGCTGAGCATTTGGCAGACAGATTGGTTCCTTACACTCTTGGCGGAACAATTCTGGCTTATCTTATAACCGGAAATGTGACCAAAGCCTTATCCGTCTTAATGGTTGATTTTTCATGTGCTCTTAAACTATCGATGCCTGTAACTGTTCTTTCCGCGATGCGTGAATGTCAGGACAATCATCTTACTGTAAAGGGTGGAAAATTCCTTGAAGCAATCGCAGAGGCAGACACTATTGTTTTTGATAAGACAGGAACTCTTACAATTGCGACACCAAAGGTTGTGGATGTGGTTCCGTTTTCAGGGAACGATAAGGATGAAATGCTTCGCATAGCAGCCTGTCTTGAAGAGCATTATCCACACTCCATTGCCAACGCTGTTGTAGCAGAAGCGGCAGAGAGAGGGCTTGAGCACAACGAGATGCATAGTAAGGTGGAATATGTTGTTGCTCATGGAATCGCTTCTGATATTGACGGTCAGAAGGTTGTTATCGGAAGCTGGCACTTTGTCATGGAGGATGAGAACTGCGTTATCCCCGAGGGCGAGCAGGATAAGCTGGATAATATTTCCAAGCGGTACTCAAGACTGTTTCTTGCAATCGGCGGTAAACTGTCTGCAGTAATATGCCTGGAAGATCCGCTTAGACCTGAAGCTCCCGACGTTATAAAAAAGCTTCATGAAGCCGGCTTTAAGAATATCGTAATGATGACAGGTGACTCAAAGCATATTGCAAAAAGAGTTGCTAAAAAGGTTGGAGTCGATTCGTATTATGCGGAGGTCCTTCCCGAAGAAAAGGCAGGATTTGTTCAGCAGGAGAAGGCAAAGGGCCATACCGTTGTTATGATTGGTGATGGTATAAATGATTCCCCGGCACTTTCAGAAGCTGATTGCGGAATCGCAATAAGTGAAGGAGCTCAGCTTGCGCGACAGATAGCAGATGTTATGATATCTGAAGACGATCTGTATAAGCTTATTACCTTGAAAGAGCTTAGTACGCTTCTGATGAAGAGAATTCATTTTAACTATAGATTTGTTGTTGGATTTAATCTGGGACTTATTGCCCTTGGACTACTTGGAACAATAATCCCTGCAACAAGTGCTACTCTTCATAACGGTTCAACAATAGCCTTGGGACTTCACAGCATGACAAATCTTAAGAAAGACAGTGACAGGTAGAATAAAAAACATGGAATGAAAGCGAGGGACAAAAAATGAAAAGTCATAAGTTTTTTGCATGGGCTACAGTGATATGTTTTCTTTTAACGATGTATACAGGATATAAAAAGCAATAAAAACAATAAAGCGAGGCTGGAATGTGATGATTCACATTTCAGCCTTGTTTTATGTTAATAATTTTAAGTTAAGACAGAATTTTACGCCAATGTACAGTTATAGCACTAGGTAATACATGCGCAAAAATTGAATATAGAATGGTAAGATTTGCATATATACATAAGAGAATCCATCAAGCATAATAAAACATAACGGTACAGAAAATAATCTTTTACGATGTAGCGTAATAAAAAGCAGAAGTGATCGTTGAAGTCAATGGGGAAAAGAGGGTAATTGAGCTATGATGGATGTTGTGTCTGCAAAGGACAGGGTTATTACAAATATTTATGAAGAGATGGGTGCTGTTTTTATGCAGTCAGAAGTCGGAATTCTTCGTGTAATTCCGCAAAAAGGGGGGATTTTCAGAGTGTCATTTTCCTGTGACGGAGAGTTTTGCAAAGAGCAGGGAGAAGATTATGCGGATTACTCCGGAAGTATTGATTACATTCTTTCAGTAGAGGAACATACCGCAGAAATAAATATTGCAACACATGTTAATAATGATACATATGTTAACAATGTCACAAATGTTAACGGCGCTAATAATGGTATGGGGTTGATCCGTATAAAAACACACGAGGGAGAAGTGCGTGTTAATAGGGCTACGGGAGCTTTATCCTTTTATAATTCTAAAGGTGAACAGCTACTTAGAGAAAGAGAAAATAATCCCAGAGAGCTTGAGAAGATATCACTGTTTAAAACTATTAATGCAGATAACCTCCGGGTTGAAGAAATCAAAACTGCGGATGGAGTAAAGAAAAAGGTAAAGGCTGCAGATAAAGAGGAATATGGTACTGCCTATAAGACGAGAACATATTTTGACTTTGCAGACGATGAATTCATAACCGGTTTTGGGCAGGGAGAAAACGGGGAACTAAATCTTAGAAAAACAACTTATTATGGTCATCAGGGAAACCGAAAAATAAGCATTCCCTTTCTTGTTTCAAGCAGGAATTACGGAATTCTTATGAGTACGAATTCTCTTTTTATGTTTGAGGAAAGTGCAGATCATGCCTTTATCCAGACTGAAGCAGATTTTTATTCGGATTATTATTTCATGTTTGGCAGTAATCTTTTCGAAGTGATAAGAAATTACAGGAGGATAACCGGAAGAGCTGCCATGCTGCCAATGTGGGCTTATGGTTATGTTCAGTCTAAGGAACGATATACGAGTCAGGCCGAGATTCTTGAAACTGCCGATGAATTCAGAAAAAGGAACATTGGGATTGACTGCCTGGTTTTGGACTGGATGAGCTGGGAGGATGGCAAATGGGGACAAAAGAGTTTTGATGCAAGCCGGTTTCCGGATCCCAAGGCCATGACGGATGAACTCCATAAAAAAGGTATCCGCTTCATGATGTCCATCTGGCCCAATATGAGTGCCGGAACCGATAATAATGAAGAGTTTAAAAAAGAAGGTTTGCTTTTTCCGGGAACAGATGTCTATAATGCCTTTTCAAAAAAAGGCAGAGACCTATATTGGTCCCAGGTTGAGAGAGCGCTCTATCCTGCGGGAGTAGATGGCTGGTGGTGTGATTCAAGTGAGCCGATCACTCCGGAATGGATGCATCTTATAGAACCCTCAGATGGAGAAAAATATTTTGAATACAAGCATGACGCTGAAAATATGATGCCTTTTGAGCTTGCAAATGCTTTTGGCAAATATCATGCGAAAGCGATATGGGACGGACAGAGAAAGAACAGTGAAGATAAACGAGTTGTCAATCTCACCAGAAGCGGATGGGCCGGCAGCCAGAAATACGGAACTATTTTCTGGTCAGGCGATATATCGGCAAGTTGGAAAACTCTTAAGAATCAGGTCAAAGCAGGCCTTCAGTTTGCGGCAAGCGGCATGCCGTATTGGACACTGGATGCAGGTGCTTTTTTCGTAAAAAGAGGAATTCAGTGGTTCTGGGATGGTGATTACAAAAACGGAATCAATGCTGCATACAAAAAGCTGTATGTGAGATGGCTTCAGTACGCTGCATTTCTTCCGGTTTTCAGAGCGCATGGAACGGATGTAAGCAGAGAACCCTGGGCATTTGGCGACAGAGGAGATAACTACTACGAAGCAATATGCAAAACCATAAGAAATCGCTATAAGCTGATTCCGTATATATACTCTCTCGGGGCCGCTGCACATTTGGACGATGGCATGATAATGAGGCCGCTCATGTTTGATTTTTCTAATGATAAAAAAGCAGTGGAAATATCGGATCAGTTCATGCTTGGGGACAGTCTCATGGTGTGCCCGATAGTTAATGATCAGGATGAGCAGGTAAAATGTACCGATGAAACCAGTGAAGTGAGTGATATGGATACACGTAGCATATATCTTCCCAAGGGATCTTGTTGGTATGAATTTAATTTAGGAGATTTTTTTGAAGAAGAGGATAACGAAATAACGTCTTCTTACAGATATTATGAGGGTGGCAGGAGCATTGAATATCAATGTCCCCTAAACAGGATTCCTGTTTTTGTTAAGGCCGGCTCAATAATACCTGTCAAAAAGCCACAGGGCTGTACTGATGAAATGAAAGATGAGGATATAGAAGTTCTGATCTATCCCGGCTGCGATACGAAATTCAGACTCTATGAAGATGCGGGTGACGGATACGGCTATGAGAATGGAGAGTACTGCATTACAGAGCTCATATGGGATGATGAGAATAAGAGTTTTTCATATAATACATACGGAAATATAAAATTCAGATCAGGGAATTTGAAAGACATGAGAATAGATTCTAAGATAAAATGAGCTTTATCTGTAATGCCTTCAAGGAAAGAAATTGATGAATTGTGCAAGGGTGGTATATATTCACATTGTAAATGCTTATACACATTCTAAAGGCAAAAAGTTTACATTTAAAATGCAGATCAAATAAATAAAAAATAACAGAAATACTAGACGGTATGTGGCCTAAACAGTCACGTACCGTCTTTTTCATATATATAAAAACGGTATGGTTAATTGCACTATATTTCTTTATATGTTTTGCCATATTTGTGAGTGTAAAGCATTGACAATGGAAAGGACTTCTTGTATATTGAATATATATTCAATGAATGAAAATTCAATACAATGGAGAGAGGGATATGAAAAAAACAGAGAAAATCATAATAATCGGTGGGGGAATATCGGGATTATCAGCAGGAATCTATGCGCAACTGGCAGGATTTAAGGCAGAAATATATGAGAAGAATTCTGTTCCCGGCGGAGAGTGCATGGGATGGAACAGAGAGGGATATCATATAGATAATTGTATTCACTGGCTTACGGGAACCAAGAAGGGAACCGAGCTGTATGATGTATGGAAGACTGTTGGTGCAATTTCAGAAAATACAAAATTTGTCGGACTTAAATCCTTTTACACTTCATGTCTTAACGGTAAAAAGGCAACCCTTTGGGCTGATCTTGAAAGAACAAGACGCGAGCTGACTGAGCTTTCGCCAAAGGACAAGGATGAAATAGACAAATTTATAGAGTATGTGGAATATTCCAAACAATGCCAGGTTCCTGCAGAGAAACCGATGGATATGTTTGGAATCGGCGATTACATACGATATGGCAAATCTATGGGGGACTTCGTTAAAGTCATTAAGGAGCTTGGCAATATTTCTCTGGAGGAGTACAGCAAGCGTTTTAAATCGCCCCTTTTACAGAAGCTTTTCTGTGATTATCTTCCAAAAGAGTACACAGCATATTCCCTGCTTGTATCCTATGCGTCAATTGCAGACGGTAACGGAGATATTCCTATGGGAGCATCACTTGAGATGTCACTTCGTATGGAAAAGAGATTCAAGGATTTAGGCGGAAAAATCTTCTATAACAAGACAGTAGACAAGATTCTTTTGAGGGGCAAAAAGGCTGAAGCTATGCTCCTTTCAGATGGCAGAAGAGTTGAAGGAGATTACTTCATAGCAACAGTAGACACAAGCATTCTTTTTGGAAAAATGCTTGATAAAAAGTATATGCCAAAGGCTCTTCAAAAAGCTTATGCCTCAACTAAAGACTATCCTGCAGTAAGTGGTTTTCAGGTTGCATATACTGCCGATAAGGATTTTAATCCCGGCGAAACAGTATTCATCGACATTGAGCCACTTAAGGTTGGCGGAAGAACAGTGGACCGTATGTACGTTAAGGTTTATGGATATGATCCTAAATTTGTGAAGGATGGAAAGCAGGTAATCCAGACCAATATAGTTCAAAGCGATGATGACTATGCATTTTGGAAGAGTTTATCAAAAGAAGAATATAAAAGAGTAAAGGAAGAACTGGTTTTAGCTGTTACAAAGAGAATTGAAGCCGAATACCCCATGCTAAAGGGAAAGCTTCACTGTCTTGATTCATGGACACCGCTTACCTATGAGCGTTACTGCAATGCTTATCACGGCAGCTATATGAGCTTTATCACAACGCCCACGGGCAAACAGGTACGATTAAAGGGTAACATTGGCAGAATAAGGAACCTTTGCTTTGCAGGACAGTGGAACAGCGCACCCGGAGGACTTCCTGTTGCGGTAACAAACGGCAAATTTGCAATTCAGAGAATATGCAAAAACAAAGGATTTTTTAAAGGCGGAAACAATGACAAGGGAAGAACAGAAGGAAGAGAGAAAAAAAGCAATACTTATGACAGCACTTACTCTATTCGTGGAGAAAGGGTATCATGAGACAAAAGTAGCAGATATCGCAGCAGCAGTTCCTATGAGCACAGGGCTCATGTTCCATTATTTTAAATCTAAGGAGGAGCTGCTGATGGCTCTTGTGGTAATGGGGAAAGAATTTACGAAGGCAACGGCAGGAGGAGACAATATCCCGCCGGATGTCTTTTTAAAAGGTATGCTGGATGAACTGTTTCTCTATGCTCAAAAAGATCCGTTTGTAGCAAATATGTTTGTGCTGATGGCACAGGCCAGAAGAGCGGGAATGCCTGAAGATGTGCGCAAGGTTGCTATGTCGGTTTCTTCTGTGGATGATACTGCTAAACTGATAAAAAAAGGTCAAAAGGAAGGAATTTTCAGAAAAGGAAATCCTAAACTTCTTGCACTGTGTTTTTGGTCAGCTTTTCAGGGAATAATGGAGGAGATGACTATAGATAAAAAGCTTGGCGTTCCGGATTCCGAGTGGCTTCTTTCAATATTGAAGGGAAATTAGCCTTTTCCTTTATGCTTGTCCATGACTTTAAATAGCAAATCCGCTTGATACTCCCATGCAAAAACCGATTATCATAAAGCTTATTGAACCGGTGATTCCAACTCCCGCAAGCGCATATTTGCCCAGAAATTTGCCTACAATCATGGTATCTACAACATTATAAAACTGTTGAAACAGCATACCCATAAGCATAGGCACTGCAAAACCCAAGATCAGTTTCATGGGTGAGCCAATTGTTAAATCTTTTGTGGCTGTTTTTGCCATATTCTTTATCCTCCAGGAAATTTTCCACTTGATTGTAGAATTGATTATAGGACATTATTTCGGTTTGTAGGAGTAGTGCCGGGAATTAATTAAAATAACCGTCCGGGAATGCTTTGCATTCCCAGACGGTACACTTAGAAATCAGTACAGACTGTTTATGTATTCTGTCAAAGCCTCACGGTCATATATTTTCTCGGGACTGCTGATTATGTAATCCGGGTCAACACCTCTGTCTATGTTATAGAATGAACCATTCTTCAAAAATGACAGACGCCTCGTTCCTGATATCTGCATGGAGGAACCCCAGGCTGTGGAAACGTTCTGTACCAAGCAGCTGCCTCCTCCACAGCACCTTGTGTAGTTGAGCTTTGTACAGAAGTAGAGGAGCCGCAACCGATTAGTCCAATAATCAAAGATGTTGTCAATGCCAGAGCAATTTTTCTTTTCATATTTATTTACCTCATCCCTTTACCTAATATGTCTCTTTACCGGTAACACATATACGATTTAAATATATCATTATCCTTTTTCTGCTTATATTAAATACATATTAAATATTCAGCGTTTTTTTAAAACTTTATAAAACATATATGATATCTTGCTAAAGCCCGAGAATAAGCCTTTTTGTATGATATAATTTTTATGCTTTCTATTGGATACTTATAACAATATAAAGAAGAAAAATATATGGTTTCTTGAATGTAAAGACGAAAATACGTTCATAAATCTATGAGCAGAAGTTCAGAGAGGAGGACATTACATGCCTGACGAAGCAACAAAAACAATTGATTACACCACAGGTACACCATGGATTTGCAGTGATCTTGACGGCGTTGTGACTGCAGAAACAAAAACATCTCTTAAGGATGATTTTGCACTTGCGATAAACAAGGATACTATTCTGAAGACCGAGATCCCCGAAGGCTATCCCTATGGCGGAACAGTAATGAACATTGTCCTTCAGAATGCAAAAGACATGCCAAACATGTATAAGGGTGATGCGCCAAAGGAACATGACTCGCTTTTAGCATTTAATATGTTTGGACTCATGATGGACTGGGAAGGTCGTAACCGAGCAGGTATAGCTCCTGCAAAAAAACTTGTAGATGCTATAGAAGAAATAGACAGTCTCGAAGGTCTCAAAAAGTATATTCTTGAAACTCCTTTCAGAGAACAGATGGCTTCCCTTTGGGATGGCGGCTCTTCAATTGATTTTAAAAATTCAGACGCGCACATCCTTGCGGTAGAAAACTGTTCTCTTATGCTGAAGGACTCTGCAGAGTACATAAAACTCACCGAATACGGAAAAATTGTGAAAGAAGCCAAGGTAGAGCTGGTAGAAAAATTGCTCAAAAAATTTGGTTACTCAGAGGAAGAGGCAAAAAAGAAAATCGATAATTGCCTGACCTATGAGACCAGGCTTGCACCAGGTATACCATCTAAGGAGAAGCAGTCAGAGCCGGATTATATGGCAAGTACCTATAATATTTTTTCCTATGAGCAGCTAAAAGAAGCTCAGGGCAACGTGCCGATCCTTGAATTCTTAGAAAAAGAAGGATTTCCAAGGGAGGAAAGATATCAGGTTTATTCTCACGACTTTGTAAAGTTGCTGAATGAAAACTTCACAGAGGAGAACCTTACTCTTCTAAAGGACTATCTGATCGTACATACCGCAATAGAAAGCGCTGATTATCTTGACAGAGATTGCTACGAATATAATATCGAATGTAGCAACAAGATTACAGGTGCAACGGGAATGCGCCCTGATGAAGTTGTCTTCTGTGATTCTATTGCAGAGATGCTTGAATGGCCTGTAGCAAGGTTATATACCGAACGTTACCTTAAGAAGGAAGATAAGGATCGCCTCACGAGAGTCTGCAAAGAAATAGTTGAATCCTATCACGATATCATAAACGGAGCGGAATTCCTTTCCGATGAGACAAAGAAGAAAGCTATTGAAAAGCTTGAGGCAATAGACCTGGCTATTCTTTATCCTGACAACTGGGAGAAATACTCATTTGAAAAGTTGAACTATAAATCTGCAGCTGAAGGCGGATTGCTTTATGATGCAGTGCTTAATACAAAGGCCTTCTTGCATGATAAACTCCACGAGGAACACTTCAAGCCCGTTGATAAGACAAAGTGGGTAATGCCTCCCCACACCGTCAACTGTTTCTATCTCGGACTATACAATACAGTATACATCCTTGGCGCATTCTGCAAAGGTGCAATGTACGACAGTTCGATGTCTGATGAAGAAGTATATGGCAGAATCGGATGGGTTATCGGTCATGAAGTATCTCATGCTTTCGATTCAAGTGGTGCACAGTTTGACAAAGACGGAAACATGACTGACTGGTGGACCGAAGAAGACTATGCAGCATTAAAACAGCGCAGTGCCAAGATGGAAGCATATTTCAACAGTATGCACCCTTGGGAAGGACAGGACTTCCATGGCAATATCATGACCGGAGAAGGCTGTGCAGATATGGGCGGAATGAAAGCCATTCTTAACCTTGCAAAAAAGAAAGAAAACTTCGATTATGACAAGCTTTTCCGAGCTCTTGGCGAAGTATGGCTCACAAGAGGAACATTGCAGAAGGCTTTACATCAAATAACTGACACTCATCCAATGGGATACCTCAGAGTAAATTGCACCTTACAACAGTTTGATGAATTCCTTGAGTGCTACGGCATTAAGGAAGGCGACGGCATGTACCTTGCTCCTGAAGAAAGAGTTGCAATCTGGTAATTATTTTTTACTAATTGTCGTTAAGGCATGATATTTATAGGCTGAGCACATGGATGCTATTCTGTATTCTACAGGTGGCATCCATTTTTTACCTTATGACTTTGCGATAGCACTGAATGCGCGTGATTCCTTTGAAGAAGATGAAGCGCAGACAGATAAGGAAAAGCCGATATTTAAATGCTATTCATTGTTTCTATACGGACCGTCCGGTAGACTTTGAATAAATGTCAGTCATTCAATACGGATGATTGGCATTTTTTATTCTTATTTTAGATTATTACATAGCGAAATATTGTAGAATTAATAGAGCTTAGGTTATATTAACGCGAATTTGAAGTAAGAGGATAATCAATGAAAAGACTTTTACTGTTTATCATGATGTTGTCACTGATGATATGCATTCCCGGAGGGACTGTAAACGCCGGGTATACAGAGCAAATCAAGTCAAAAGACCAGCTGAATAGCCCCGATATGAAGGTTGGAGTTGGCGTGGGATCGGCAGCTATGGTTATTGTGGAAACTGAGCTTCCCCAGGCAGAACTTGTGTATTTAGAACTGAATGAGGGACTACAGGCGCTGGAACAGGGAAAGATAGATGCTTATGTCTATGGCCGTCGTCAGTTGGCACTGGCACTAGAGAGCAGTAATAAAAACCTGGAGCTTTTAGATCAGAACATGGATGAAAAGAGTCATGTCGCTGTGGGAATATCTCCTGTGACTAAGATTGATGGTCTGGAAAATAAGCTGAATGAATTTATTGACGCCGCGCAGGATGATGGAACGCTTGATGATATGTTTTCAAGGTGGGTACAAAATAATGATTATGACATGCCTGAGATTTCACAACCCAAAGATCCTAAAACAAAGCTGGTAGTCGGAACTACCGGTATAGTTACACCCTATAGTTTTTATAAAGGGGACGAGCTTTACGGATATGATATCGAGCTTGCAAAACGCTTTGCATCATATCTGGATGCCAGCCTGGAATTTAAGGTTTATGATTACGGTTCTATCATTAATGCGGCATCAGCGGGGGATGTGGACTGCGTTATGGCTAATCTGAATATTACACCTGAACGCGCTCAGGCGATGACCTTTTCCCATGATCTTTTTACAGAAGATGTTGGAATTGTAGTTAAGAGTACCGAAGGGGGACCTGAACTAAAAAGCTTCGAGGAACTAGGTGGAAAACGGGTATCAATGATAACCGGTGCTCCGTTTGAGGAGCTTGTAAGGAGTTTTGCTCCGGATGTGGCTGAGTTTTCGTATTACAACAACATGCCTGATATACTGCTGGCTCTTAAACAGGGAAAAACCGATGCCATACTACAGAATAATGCCCTTGCGGACCTTGCGGTAAATCGTGATAATGAGCTGGCACATTTTCCTATAATATTAAAGGAAAGTACCTTTGGTATCGCCTTTGCCAAAGAGGATGACGATATTTATGATTGGCAGAAGGCTTATGATGCTATACCCAAGGAAACTATAGAAGAATTATGGAAAAAATGGACCGGATCGGATAATGAGAAAAAAGTTCCGATCAAGCAGGACTGGAAGGGAGAATCCGGTACTGTAAAGGTTGCGGCATGTGATAGCCTTGAGCCTATGAGTTATCTTGGACAGTCAGGAAATGTCATCGGTTTTGATGCTGATATAGTTTTGCTTATGGCAAAAGAGATGGATGTCAAAGTCGAGTTTGTTCCGATGGAGTTTGCTGCGATTCTCTCTTATGTGCAGTCGGGCAAGGCAAAGATGGGCATCGGATCCATCATCGTTACGGATGAGCGAAGAGAAGCGGTTGATTTTATAGAATACTACCCTGCGGCATTTGTACTGGTCGTCAGGAGAGCAAAGGCTGATATTTCAGCTACATCTTTTTGGAACAGTGTAAAAACAAGTTTTGAGAAAACTTTTATCAGGGAAAACAGGTGGAAACTCTTTGTAAGAGGAATTATGACAACACTGCTCATAACAGTGATGTCTATCATATTTGGAACAGCTCTGGGATTTCTTGTTTATATGCTGTGCAGACATGGAGGCAGGATTGCGAACGGCATTACCGGAGCAGTCATGTGGCTTGTTCGGGGTATGCCCATGGTTGTTCTGCTGATGATACTATATTACATAATCTTTGGAAGCGTATCTGTCAGTGGTATCGTTATCTCAATCATTGGGTTCACACTGACCTTCGCATCTTCTGTCATCGGACTGCTGCGACTTGGCGTGGGAGCCGTTGACAAAGGACAGTACGAAGCAGCATATTCTCTGGGATATCCGGACAGAAGGATATTTTTCAGGATAATCCTTCCACAGGCTTTGCCTCATGTGATGAATTCGTATAAGAATGAAATCGTAGGACTGATAAAAGCCACTGCTATAGTCGGCTACATAGCTGTGCAGGACCTGACCAAAATAGGAGATATAGTCAGGAGCCGGACTTATGATGCATTCTTCCCGCTTATTGCGATAGCTGTAATCTACTTTGTGCTTGAGGCACTGCTTGGTATGATAATCAGCAGGATAGATTTACAGCTCGATTACAGAAAAAGAAAGATCCCTAAAATACTTAAGGGGGTAAGACCAAATGATAAGGATTGAGAACCTTAGAAAAGAATATTCGAATTCAACACCACTTAAGGATGTCAGTGTCACAATAAATGATGGTGATGTTATATCAATAATAGGGCCTTCGGGAACAGGAAAAAGTACTCTGATCCGCTGCATTAATCTGCTTGAAAAGCCAACATCCGGTAAGATTTTTCTAGATGACACTGAGATAACAGATCCTGGGTGCAATCTGCAGGAAGTTCATAAGAAAATGGGAATGGTGTTTCAGTCCTTTAACCTCTTTGGACATATGACCGTGGTGGAAAATATCATGGCTCCGGCAATGGATATTCTGGGAAAAGGAGCACAGGAGGCATATGATGATGCTATGAGACTCTTAAAACGGGTGGGCCTTTACGACAAAGCTATGTCCTGGCCTGATGAATTATCAGGTGGCCAAAAGCAGAGGGCAGCTATTGCAAGAACTCTTGCTATGGATCCGGATGTAATCCTGTTGGATGAGCCCACAAGTGCTCTTGATCCAACCATGGTGGGAGAAGTTCAGGCCGTTATAAGAGATCTTGCTTCCTCAGGGAAAACAATGATGATCGTGACCCATGAAATGTCTTTTGCCAGGGCTATAAGCAACAGGATATTATTCCTGGATGAAGGCGGCATATATGATGATGGTACGCCGGAGGAGATTTTTGACAATCCACAAAAAGATAAGACAAGACGCTTTGTAAGACGGCTGAAAGTAATAGAGATTGACATTGAGAGCAAGACTTACGATTACCTCGGTACTCAGACACTTATAGAGGATTATTGTGTCAAAAATCAGGTGCCGTATTCACTGGCAAAGCATATACACCTTGCCTTCGAAGAAGCTGTGCACCAGTGTATTGTAAACGCCATGGATAAGCCAAAGGTACATCTTTCTATCGAATACTCACAGGAAAAAGAGAACGCTGCATTCGTCCTTGCTTATGGCCGACAGCCGTTTGATGTTTTCAAGGATGGGGATGAGATTTCGGTTTCGATTCTTAAAAAGATTGTGAGTGATGAGAATTACTCATGGGACGACAATAAAGAATATGGGAACAATCTGGAGTTTACCCTATATCATCGGAAATGAAATCAACTATGGTATGTCCGGAGAAACCAAGCCGGAAAATGTTATTGAACTTCTTAAATCCGGAAGTAAGGCTATTCGAGAAGTGTCCGGCACATATGGAAAAGACATTAATATCGTTGTTCATTACACAAGGATCACAGATAAAGCAGATGTTCTTACCCTTGTGGAGAAGCTTGTTAATGCAGAGCTTGATTTTGATATGATCGGAATGAGCTATTATCCGTTCTGGGATGGTGGTATGGATAATATGAGTCGTGTTCTCGAACTTATTCGGGAGAGATATGGAAAGAAAGCTTTCCTTGCTGAAACATCTTATTGCTATACTACCAAAGATGGTGATGGATCCGGAAACAGTCTTACGGAAAAGGATCTTGTTGATGGATATCCTGCATCACCTGAAGGACAGGCATCTATTCTTCATGATATATGCCAGTATGTAAACAATGTCGGTGGAATAGGAATATTCTATTGGGAAGGCGCATGGATTCCTGTAGGCCCGGCAAGTAATGACAATTCTGTGATATGGGAGCAGTATGGAAGTGGATGGGCAAGTAGCTATGCTTCCGATTATGATCCTGAGGATGCTGCAGCTTATTACGGCGGGTGCTCTTGGGATAATCAGGCATTCTTTGATTTTGAGGGACATCCTTTGGAATCAATAAACGTGTTTAATTATATGAGAAATGGAGCTGAATAATCTCTTTTAGAATGGCACTTCTTGTTTTGGAAGCAAGACTTAGTATAGGAAAAACACTTTGGGTGAATATTTTTATTTTATGATGTCTTTAAAGGAGAGACGGACCATGAAATTTGAGGATTTATACTTTGAAATAGAGAAAAGGCTTGATAATATAGATTTTGGTAGTACCGATGCCGCCGTATGAAGAAATAAAAGATAAAAGGATAGACAATGATGATAGTAGAGATTACGGATTCAAATGAAAAGCAGGCTGTTGCAAGGAAAGTACTGGAGGCGCTTACTGACTGGTTTGGAATAGAAGAGAGCAGAGAGGAATATATTTCCGGATGTGCCAATTGGACATTTTTTGCAGCAAAGAAAGAAGAGGAGGCTATTGGATTTCTCTGCTTAAAAGAAACAGGAAAGGCTACAGTTGAACTGGCTGTTATGGGTGTGCTAAAGGATTATCACAGAAGCGGCGCTGGCCGACAGCTAGTAGAAAGGGCGAAAGAAACTGCCAGATCACAGGGATATGAGTTCATGCAGGTTAAGACCGTGAAGATGGGAGTTTACGAGGATTATGACAGGACTAATCTTTTTTACATAAGCTGTGGTTTCAAAGAGTTCGAAGTATTTCCGCTACTTTGGGATGAGGCTAATCCCTGCCAAATCTACGTGATGTCTTTGAAATGATTTATGAATACCAGTTGATTGGCAAGTGAAATTGCCACATTCGGACAAAATGAGACATAAATTGACAGGAAATATTTATATAACTCCGCTTAAAATAAAATCATCAAAGAGAAGGAGCTGGATAAATGGAGTGGCTTACCTCAATTCGGAAGGCTATTGATTATATGGAAAATCATCTTGAAGACAATATCAGTTCGCAGGATGTAGTATGAAAATAAAATATAAAAAATAACAGGTCTGAAAAGTGCCGTAAATGCTGGGTTTAAGCGTTTGCGGCACTTTTGTTTAACCGTACATGAATGTGCTATTTTGTTCCAAAATATTCTAAGTTATGCTATCCTATTATTGTAAAATTATTGTAAAAAGATTGTGCACGAGGTAATTTATGAGCAAGAGAAAAAACGGCGAGGGGAGTTATGGAAAAAGAAAGATAAATGGTACTACATATCAATACTACAGATTCCCTGATGGTCATTTTGTTTATGGCAAGACAGCAGCGATACGAGATGAGAAGATAAAAGAATATAAACAAGAATTAGCAGAGAAACCTGAAAATATATTAACAGATAATCCGTTGTTAACTTTTGGGGAGTTCGCACGGATATGGCTCTCTGGACGTACAAATGAATTAGTAGGTACAACATATGGCTCATATCATAATTGTATCGAGAACAGAATGTATGACTTCAAAGATTACGATATAGCAAATGTGCAGCTTACTTCACTGACTCCTAAGATGTTTGAGGATTATCTGTTTGCTCTGGCAAAAGTTTATTCCAAAGCGACAGTAGACAAATCATGGACGGTCCTGAAACAAGTATTGAAAGAGGCTATGAAGAGAGAACTTATGCCCAGATTAGCTATCGAGGATATTAAAATACCTAAGGAAAAAGATGTAAAGGTTAAGCAGAAAGAAGTACCCTTCATTACACCTCAGGATATGGAACGTCTGTATAAAGAGTATACTGATAAAGAATATCCGATGAGTGGCAATATTATCATATTTATTATGTATTCAGGTTGCAGAGTATCAGAAGTAATTGCAAGTAAATGGGGACAGGTATCTGAAGACTTTACTTCAATAAAGATTGACAGAGCTCAGAGTAAAGCATTAAAGAGAGATGAGAAGGGTGATATTATTATTAATGACAATAATAAGATCCAGTTTGTAAAAGATATCAAGGATCCTAAATCTGAGTCCGGTAAGCGGAATATACCTTTACCTAAGAGAGCACAGAAAATATTGAAAGAACTTTATATGAAATATCCTCATGAACCTGATGATCTGATATTCCCAGCACCCAGTGGGGGAGTGTATGACAGAGTAACCATTAACAAGACACTAATCAGGATGGAAAAAAGGGCTGGATGCACACAGTATTATACACCTCATTGTTTACGGCATGGGTATGGTAGTTATTTGTTGTCCAGAGGAGTGGATATTAAGATAGTGAGTGAGCTATTAGGCCATAAGGACGTAACGACTACTTATAATATCTATATTGGAATACTGAAAGAAGATAAGATAAATGCTGTGTTGAATGCTTTTGATGAACCTGACGATTCTGATAACTAAAGGGTAGAAGAGTGATATAATATATTTAATCAACAATAAGCACCCATAAAGAAAGGCGAGACCATTTTATTTGGTCTTGCTTTTTTATAGTTATAATCACGTATTTTTATATTAAAAACATTTTTTAAATATTTTTTTATAACAACCCCCATTTTGAAAATGCACCCGCCGAATAACTTAGTATGATGCTGAAAGATTATTGCTAAACTAAATGACGATAATATGTTTATAGTTTTTTAATAATTTAATCAGCCCATAACACTTACATAGGTGTTATAATCATTAATGTGATTGGTGATTTTCACTAACACAGTTCTTATGAAGGGGTGATGGTCTAACAACCATCAAAGTTAGTTAAAAAAGAACAAAGAGTTGCACCATTAAAGCATTTTGACCAATGCTGGGTGAACGGATCCATAGATCCAAATCAGTTTTGAGAATTTCTACATTCTTTTAACTTTGTTCTTTATACTCTCTTTTAAAATCCCAGAGTAAGGATGCGCACTTTGACAAATGAATAAAGATAATTGCTTATACTTTTTGTTTTTCGACATCTCATACAATAGATGATATGTCGTGTATGATATTTCGTTTATGACCCAAAAGAAAGTTTTCATAGACTTTAGTGTCTGGTTAAGCCAATTTTGGGTTAATAAGAAATTGGTTTTCCCAGACATTAACGTCTGACATAAAAAATATTTTTTATGAAAGGGGAAAACACTATATGAAGAAAAACAAAAAGTTATGGTCATATGCACTGGCCGGTGCGTTGGCTGTAAGTAACTTGAGTGCGGTGGCTATGCCTATGACTGCGTTTGCAGCGAATGCAGGCGATTTAGTGGCTACGGCTGGTACTGCCACACCAACAGAAGTTAATACAAAAACATGGAAAGTCAATCAGGCTGGTACTATAAATTTGGCTTATACTTCTTCAGCTGATGTTGCTGAGAACACAACATCAACACATAGGAAGTTAGATGGCGACAATGGAGCGAGTTTTGATCCATCTGAGTGGAAAACCGACGCTTCAAAGGATGCTCTTAGTACAGTTGCAACCTTAGCAGCTGGGGATACGACTATTAAGGCTCAGGGGGACAGTTCTAACTATGCTGATATTTCTGGCCATTCGTATGTTTTCAGTGTTGGCGAATCAGTTCAGGATGCAACAACAATTGCAGTAGCAGGCGATGATGTTCAAGGTTCCGCAGGTTCTTATACAGCGCCTGTAGGCACAGCATTGACGTTAACAGTTACACCTGAAAGAGACATTCTTAATTGCGAAGCATGGAGAGTTGTAGCTACTGGAGCAAATAGTGGTAAATTGACCGCTGCTAGTGGTACTGATAGTGTTACGGGAAGTACAGCAGATGAGTCATCAATGTTTTCATCCGTATGGAATCTTCCTTCAACTACTGACGTTGTAACAGTAACAGCACAGGTTACAAGAAATAAATTTGCAGCAACTCCTGTTTGGGAAGATGTTGCCATGGCAACTATAACAACAAGTGATGCAAACATATCATCAAATACTTTAACAACTGATTTGACAGTCACAGCAGATGAGGCACTAAAATCCAATACTGCATACTCTGTTGGTACTAGTCTTACAAAAAA
The DNA here is from genome assembly GCF_000703165.1 of Butyrivibrio sp. AE3004. Taxonomy (NCBI): domain Bacteria; kingdom Bacillati; phylum Bacillota; class Clostridia; order Lachnospirales; family Lachnospiraceae; genus Butyrivibrio; species Butyrivibrio sp. AE3004. Next base: position 186,533 of record NZ_JNLQ01000001.1, on the reverse strand, counting down.
TAGTATTTATGATAAAGTGCTTATATCTGTCAGTAAAGAAGAGCTTACTACACTTGTAAGTGGTGATACAGATTGGACAGATGACACAAATAAATTCGATAGTGGTGTAACTACAGGAACAACAGGAACAGTTAATGTAAATTTAAGCACCTGTAAAGATGTTGATGAAAGTGGAACTTATTATCTCCAGGCTTGGGGCGTAAAACTTTCTACAAATAATATAACAGACTCGAAGCTTATTAAGACTGCATCTGGTAATACCTCCAAAGCAATCACTGTTTACATGGATAATGCAAAGTCCATGACCATGAGCAGTAATGATACATCAAATAACATTGCAGCTGGACAGGGTTCAATTACTGTTAAGGCAACTACAGATTTGAATATTGCTGATCCAACATATAATTCAGGAAATAAAGATTTTTATTGGGCAATATTCTCAGAAGCAGATTATAACAAACTTGTTTATGCAATTGAAGATGCGGCTGAAAAGACTGTAGGTAATGGTAAAGAATTTGATTCATCACCGTTAACTAATTTACTTGATAATACTAACTTTGCAACTGTTGCTGCAGGTACAAAACCATTCAGTATGGCTTCAGGTAATCTTAGTGGATCTGCTCAGGTACAGTTTAATGACGCCGCGGTTACAACAAAAGGTAAATACTACCTTGTTGCAGCTAACTATCAACTTGGAACAGCAACGGCTGTATATACAGATTCCATACCAAATAAGGATCTTATATATGAAGCATATGAGTTTACGGTTGGTGCTGAAGAAGGTGCAGGCCTTGTTATCAGCACAGGTCTTAATTCTGCTAAGACAGCTGTAAGCGTTTCATCTCCTACAACAGGTCCTACAGCAGGCCCCATATACTTAGGTTCTGATGTGCAATTGCATGCATATATTACCGATCCTGCTAATTCAACAAAACTTACAGAAGCTGATGCTAGCAAGATCACATGGTCAGTAAAGCCTTCGTCAGCAGCTGAAATTACTTCTGATGGTTTGGTTCATGTAAAGAGAACATATACAGGCAATATTGATGTAACTGTTTCATATCAGCCAGAAAGTATTAATGGAGCTGAGCCTGCTGCAAAGACAAATACATTCAGATTTGTTAATGCTGTAAATGATACTGTAACTGCTTCAATTGATGGTGCAGCTACAGGAACTGCTTATCTCAATATCGCTAAACAGCTCAAAGCAACAAGACTTGGCGCCGGAACAAAGGATATATCAGGTGACAGTGATGTAGAATGGACTGTATATAAAGCAGACGGCACAACTGTAGCAGATACAGCAACTGCTGTAGGCGGTGCTTTCAAGGCTACTGCAAGCGGAACATATAAAGTAGAAGCTAAGTATACACCAAGTGAAGGAACAGCTGTTAAGAGCGCACAGATTACAGTTAATGTTGCAGCTGCATCCATGACGTTGGAGTCCAAAAATGGTAAGACAGCAAGTGGTAAGGGCGTTGCTGGTGCACTTGATAGTAAATCACCTGTAACAACCGCAACACTCACAGTTGGTGACTATGTAAACATTGCTGTTAAAGTTGATACTGTAGATATGACCTCAAACGAAGAAACAACATTTACATCTGACGATGAGAATGTTGCGACATTCGATGGTGGTGTTATTACAGCGGTTGGTAAAGGTACCGCTAATGTAACTGCGAAGTACGGAAAACTTTCAAAAACAATCGTGGTTTCTGTTTCAGAACCTGCTAAAGCTACTCCTACAATTGCAGCAGTTGATGATTACGATAACACATCTGCAAACAAACTTACTATCTATGAAGGTGAAGAAAGAACCCTTGGTGTATTTGTTGATGGCGAACAGCTTGAGGGAGAATTCACATTTACAAGTAATACACCTTCAAGAGTAACAATTGATTCTGCAACTGGAACACTTAAGGGCATTGCTCCGGGTACATCTAACATTACAGTAACTGGTACAATCGATGGAAAGACATGGAAGAATTCAACTGCTTACATTGTAACAGTTAAGTCTACGAAAGAAACAGAACTTTTCTATGATGATTCTACCGGATCTAGAGTATCAGATGTCAAGAAAGATGCTCTTTCTGTAGGAAATGTTAGAGCATACTATGCACTTGCAGGTGGTAAGGATGTTGAAGGTGAGTGGACTTCAAGTAACTCATCCGTTGCAACAGTAAATACATCCGGTCTTGTAACTGCTAAGGCTGTTGGTACTGCTACAATCAAGTTTGATGCAACAGATAAGGACATTAAGGATGCAACAATTACTCTTACTGTAAACGCAGCAAATCTTGTCCTTTACAGTGAAGGATCAAAACTCGCCGGAGCAGGAGCAGAACCTGCAAATGGTGGAACATACACAACAGCACAGAATGTAGCTGTAAATGGTGCTCTTGAATTAACAGCCATGAATGGTATCGAAGATGTAACTGATGATATTACTTTGAAAATCAATTCTGCAGATGAAGAATTTGTAAAGATTGATGGTAACAAGATAAGTGGTCTTAAGGTTACAACAGCTGCAGTTGCTGTAACAGCTACTTATAAGACACTTTCTAAGATTGTTAATGTAAATGTTATTGCTACTGCTCCGACAACATCAATTGACATTGATGAGTCAGCAATTGCTCTTGCAGTAGGTGGTGACAGTGCAACAATCACTGCAACAAGAACACCTTCATACACAGCAGATGAGCTTATCTGGACTTCAAGTGATACAAATGGAAAATATGTTAAACTCACTGATAATGGTGATGGAACGGCTACTATAGAGCCCGTTGCAGCTACAACCGCAGATGTAATAATTACTGCAACATCTGGAAACTACAGCGCAACATGCAAAGTAAGTGTTTCTGAAACCGAGGAGCAGGCAGATGCTATCAACGCAGCAAATGATGCAGCAGATGCAGCAAAAGCAGCAGCAGAAGCAGCTAAGAAGGCAGCTGATGCAGCAGAAAAAGCTCCTACAGCTGAGAACATCAAGGCAGCTGATGAAGCAATCGCAAAGGCAGATGCAGCAGCTAAGGCAGCTGATGATGCTATTAAGTCAGCAAAGGATCTTGGTCTTGATACAACTGATGCTGAAGCACTCGTAACTGAAGCAAAAGCAACTAATGAAGCAGCAGCAACTGCAGCTAAGGCAGCTAAGGCAGCTAAGGACGCAGCTGATAAGGCAAAGGCTAAGGCAGATGCAATCACAGCAGCTAACGATGCAGCTAAGAAGGCAGAATCAGAGCCTACAGCAGATAATATTGCAGCAGCTAAGAAGGCAATCGAAGATGCTAAGACAGCAGGAGCTTCTGATGAAGATCTTGCAGATGCTTCTACTAAGGTAGCAAGCGCAGAGACAGCTAAGAAGGCAGCTGATGATAAGGATGCAGCAAAGGCAGATGCAATCACAGCAGCTAACAAGGCAGCTGAGGCAGCAAAGGCAGCTCCTACAGAAGCTAACATCAAGGCAGCTGACGATGCAATCGCAGCAGCAAAGGCAGCTGGCGCAACTGATGAAGACCTCAAGGCAGCTACAGATGCAACCGCAGCAGCTAAGGCAGCTAAGGCTGACGCTGACAAGAAGTCTGATGGTTCTACAACAGGTAAGGCTCCCGCAGCTGGCACAGAACTTAAGGATGCTACAACAGGTAAAGAAACCGGTTATGTAGTAACAAATCCTGAGAAGTTCGAAGTATCCTTCAAGGGAACAGCCGACATGTCTGGAACATGCGCAATTCCTGCAACCGTTAAGGATTCTGCTGGTAACGAGTACAAGGTAACTTCTATCGCAGCTAATGCGTTTGCAGATTCTGATGTTACTCAGATCAACATTACCGGAAACATCACAAGCATCGATCCTAAGGCATTCGCAAACAGTAAGGTTAAGTACATCTCTGTTAAGGATGCTAAGCTTTCAAAGAGCGCATTCAAGTCACTCCTGAAGGCTAAGAAGGGAACACAGATCAAGATTACCGGTAAGAACAAGAAGACCAACATCAAGAACCTCAAGAAGTCAAAGGCTTACAAGAAGGGTAGAGTTAAACTTGTTAAGAAGTTCAACAAGAAGACAAGTAAGAAAAAGTAATATTTAAGGTCTTAAACGGACTATCGAAAAAAATTTAGTATAAGCATTATCTAATATTTGTTCGGAGAGTCGGTATCTTATGGTACCGGCTCTCCTTTTTGCGTCATTCTTCCAGCCGTGCTAAACTATAAATATTCTTATGGGAGGACTCACAATGCCAAACTCTAAAGTCACAACAATTACAATTCCCCTTAAAACTGAAAAGTGGCAGGAAGATTTACTTGAGAAACGTATGGAGATATGTCGCAGTATTTATAATGCTATGCTTTCTGAACGTATCAAGACATATGAGAAGATGCTTAATTCTGTTGAATATAAGAAGTGTATCGACACCATTTATCAAGCTTACAGAGAAACTGACAAAGAAAAGAAGAAAGAACTCAAGAATTCTCTTGAATACAAGCAGGCTGTGCAACAGGAAAAACAACTCATGATGGATAATGGTTTTACAGATTTCCATTTTCGTAGCATAGCTTCTATACATGCCAAGCATTTTGCAGATGTTATCCCATCAAATGTAGTAATACGTTCTATTGGAATTCCTATGTGGGCTGCTTTTCAGAAGAAAATCTACGGAAATGCTAAAAAGGTTTATTTCAAAAAGCCCGGAGAATTGCATACCCTGATAACCAACAATCTAAGCGGTATGGTCATTGCAAATAAGAAGGGCAAATCCGTTAAAAACATGAGTCCTGATGAGGAGTATTGGTGTTCATATAGGTCTAAAGCTGGGAAGAATCTGATGATGCCTCTTATATTAGACCGTAAAGATATATATCTTATGAAGATGATAGAGCATGACATAAAGGTTGTCCGTCTTATTAGAAAGAACATAAAGGGCAGAAGCCGCTATGCCGTTCAGCTTGTTGTCGATGGTGCTCCATATATAAAGAAGGATAATGATGGGAAAACTCTGCATCCAATAGGAGATAAAAAGCTTGGGGTATACATAGATACTACATCCATTACTGTTTTTGATGGGGAGAATATCGAAAAAATAAATATCCGACTGCATGATGACAGGGAAAAGGATATTGGTGAACTGCAGCAGTTCATGGACAGATCCAAACGTATCAGCAATGCGGAAAATTTTAATGAAGACGGGACCATTAAAAAGGGTGTTTATGAAAATAAACATCGTATTTCCCTAAAGTGGAATTATTCTAATAACTACATGAAAGCTAAAGCTCGACTGGCGGATATCAGACGTATCCAAGGTGAGAAACGTAAGATACGAGCAAACATGATCGCAAATGAGATTTTGGAAATGGGACATGATATCAATATCAATGATTATTCATTTTCAAGAGCTGCTGCAAGACAGACGTTTTCTGAAGGTGAAGAACTGACGAAAAGGGGAACAGCTAAGAGCAAAAAGAAAGCTGGTAAAGCTATAATGGAAAATGCCCCAGCTATGATCGTTAGTCTTATGGATATGAAGCTTCAGCAGAGGGGATATGATGGTTTAAAAAAATGTAAACTGCATATTGATTCGAAGATAGAGGATTATAGGGATTTTTATGCAAAGGAACTTTTTGAGATGAAATAGGCAACAAAAAAATCAATGCCTGGGCACTGACTTTTTGACTTTTTTATATTTAGTTGTCAATCCTTTAGACTGTAAAACAGTGGCTATGTACGTCAGTTTCTTCTGTCAACAAGAGCATAACAGACACTGGCTGATTTCCATAAACCTTTCTCCTTGCGGAAGGGTGCTAATTCAACCTGTGGATATTATAGCATGAATCATGTGTCGAAAAAAATAGCCCTATAGGATTTTAATTACTAATCCTATAGGGCTTATAAGTTACATTGAAAATTAGTACTTTCTGAGTGTATATACACAGTTGATCACTGTCTGTACAACCACATCTATATCTGTTTTATCCAGATCAGGACCTAAGCTAAACCTTACACTGCTCATGGCTTGTTTGTCAGTTAAACCGATAGCCTTAAGAACATGACTCGGTTTACCACTTCCATTATGGCATGCTGAACCGGTTGAACAGTAGATTCCTTTCTCTGAAAGCATTTCAACAAGTTCATCAGATTTTATATCAGCAAAACAGTAATTAAGATTTCCGGGAAGCCTTCTGTCAAAATCATATGTGCCATTTATCTCTACATCATCTATGGTATTCATAATCTGGTAATGCATATAGTTTCTAAGTTTAGTCAGCTTTTGCAAATCATCTTCACGTCTTTGCATCATTACTTCAATAGCTTTACCAAAGCCTACAATTCCAGCGACATTTTCTGTGCCTGGTCTGAGACCTTGCTCTTGTCCTCCACCGTACATGAGAGGTGTGATGTCAGAAGATATGTCCTTGTTTTCATCTTTATTTATGTATAGGAATCCAACACCTTTTGGTCCATGAATCTTATGCGCAGAAGCGGAAAGATAATCTATATGTGACTTCTTTACATCTATGGGAAGATAGCATAACCCCTGAGTAGCATCCACATGATATTTGACGTTATGCTTATGACATATTTCACCTATGGTCTGTATGTCTTGTATTGATCCTATTTCATTGTTCGCAAGCATAGTTGATACAAGCTCAAACGGATTATCCATAAGCGTGTAATCCAGCATAGAAGTATCAACAAATCCTTCCTGTGTGACGTTAAAAGTGAATATATTCGGCTGATTTATCACTGAAGCGTGTTCTATCGCCGTACAGAGACATTTTTTATCTGCATTCATATAGAATACCCAGTTGTTTGACTCTGTGGCACCTGATGTGAAATAGATTTCTTCAGGGGAAGCGTTTATAAGTGATGCTATTATGGAACGGGTATGTTCTATTGCTGCGTGTGCTTTACGACCTAATGGGTAAAGGGATGATGGATTACCGTAGGATGCTGTAAGGTAGGGTAGCATTGCATCTAATACTTCAGGATAGAGTGGGGTAGTGGCTGAGTTATCTAGGTAGATGAATTGTTTATCGGTTTTATTCATGAATTCTGTTTCCTCCTGTCACGTGAATGCTTGTGTTAATCGCAAACTAAAACAGCAGTATGAATGATTGATTGGTCCATTCATACTGCTGTTTTGATCTGTGATATTTCTATGAAATACAAAGGTCTATATGATTTTCTTTCTCGTAATCCTTAGCTATGTAAATGTAGTGATAAACAGTTCTCCTTGATACGTTTAACTTCTTTGCGACATCAGTAGTACTGACATCTTTATTCTTTATAGCTGGGTAAAGCTTCCTGAAATCCTCAGGTAAATCATCATATTGCAGAGCATTTCTTCCGAGTTTATTCCCTTTACTTTCAGCTATACTTGACCGTTTCTCAGAAGCATCAGATACCATATCATTTATGATGGATAACATATCAAGCATACCTTTTGTATGGTCGGAGAGTGTGTCATCACGACAGTCAAAAGTGATATTTCCTATGATTAAACGGAGTTTATATTCTTTGATTGTGTTGAAAAGGTTATATAAGCTAACGGGAGAATAGGAGATACGTGTGTAGTCTGTGGTGATGATTGTGTCACCGGGTGTGGACCGATGTAGGATTTCTTTGTACATTGTATTGTACTTGTTGGTACCCTTATCAAATTCATGGAAAATAAGCTTATCGTTAGTTACTCCAAGGGAACGGAGCTGTGAATCTAACTGTTGTAAGTCTTTTTCTGTATCGTTTTTATAATAACGGATATAGCCAAAGATTTTTTCCATGTTTGAGATTCCTTTTGTTACATGTTATAGGAGCACGAGTGGCCACTCGTGCTCCAAGAAACAAAAAACTTATGAGGACTATGAGGTAATCCTCGATTAATAATATAACATGTTTAAGTAATGTGATTCAATGAAAATTACAGGATCATGATTTTGATGTGTGACTCGTCAAGACGTTCCATTACACGATATTTTGTACGTTCTGTTGAAGCTGTGGCAATGGAATTGTCGTTAACTTTAACATAGGAATTTACCTGTGCTGTACCATCGTCTATGCAGACAAGTTTACCGAGTAGACCTACTGCAGACCATTCAGGACGAGAAGAGCGGGGGATGTATTCACGAGTGGGATCATACATGCGCTTCATCTTTGCCCACAAGCACGATATCACGCACTATAGGCAAGACAACCTATAGTGCCAATCTTCATTTCAAGGAGCAGGGACAGACCTTTTCACAGAAGCTGAAAAGGGTGCTGAAGGCAGATTGCGCATAACAAAAAGAGCCGATTTTTGTTCCGGCTCTTTTGAATACTGTATTTGTTTGATATCGCAAAATGCGACATCAAAAATTATTTTATTGTTTTTAGTCTCTTGATTAGGTCGCTAGCCATTTGTTTATCCTGGATCAATGTTATTCCGAAGCATTTAGTGCCAGCGTCCTTGATAGAGGCACCAATATGATACACATCAGTATCATCGATTACCAAAAAACGGTCATGGAATATGGTTGTTCCTTTGACTGTAAGACTGGGGTATTGGCGGTTAAAATTACTGATATCAGTCTGGCTCAAAGTCGTTTTTGGGTGAGTGTATATTGTTACGGCTACACCCTTCTTTTTCTTGGCAAGAAGATTCAGCGTCTTAATATCAACGTATCCATCAATCAGTGACAGGCTTTTCTTTGCTTTTTGGATAAGAGAAGCTATAAGGCTGAAAGCGTCGTAAATCTGACCATCGTAGAATATTTTTTGTTCTGACTCAGCATGATCTGAAATGTAATCGAATACTTTATCGAATTTTGCATCGGTCTCCTTTTGGAACTCCAACTGCTTCAATTCGACATTGCTGATTTTTTCAAATAGCAAAGCGTTGTTAGATATAAATCTACGCATTTCAACGAAAGTATTCATTATACGGACGCTGACATTTACAGCAGTATCACTGTGGAGAACAGCGGATAGCATGGCTATACCTGGCTCTGTAAAGCAGTAAGGGAGCTTTCTGCGTCCACCACGACCTTCATTGTTTGATGTCGCAATTTGCGACTTCAAAGAATTATATTCTTCTTTGGTCATTTGAAAGCAAAAAGACTCTGGGAAACGACCGATATTACGCTTCACACTTTCGTTAAGCCTTCTGGTCTCGACTTGATATAGCATAGCCAAGTCACTGTCCAACATAACCTGTTGCCCACGGACTGTGTAAATTAGGCTCCGTATCACGGTTTCGGATACTGGAGTGATTTCATTTTTTTCTGTATCTTTTTCTTTTGCCACTGTTGTTATCCTCGAAATGTTATATGGCTGCGACATCAAACAGCCTGTGGATAGAATACCATATATCAAAGAAATTCTCTACATTTTTTTCATAAAAAGGCATGTTGCACCAGCCTAGATTTTGAGCGGTTTTTCAGAATTCCCACAAGAAAAAGTACAGGATACTATTGACAAGTAGCAACAGGTGTTACTACCAAATCAACATTGGCAACTGTCGTAGCTAAGTATGACACATTCGTTCTCGTAACTAATGGCATGTATAAATGGTCCGTACATTATGTGGATCTGATGCAACTGTCAACTAGATTAAAAGATAAAGCTGAAGAGCTTAATAATAATTCAAAAGAGGAGTGTAATGAAGAATGAATAACGAACAGCACGACGCAATTATGAAAGAATACAGAAAGCAGCTTACCGCATCATATACAAGAGGTGTTGTCACAGGGCTAAAGCTTGGAGCTAATTATGTAGCTGAGTGTCTTAAAAGTCCTGAAGAGTGGGTCAAGCTTGAAAAGGATGAACTTATGGATATCTTAGGTAATGCACTTGCTATGGCAGAGACAATTAAGAATGGAAGAATCGGTGTTGCTGATATGGAGACCGGAGAAGTCCATACAGAAGACGAAGATGATGACGATGAAGATATTGATGATGAAGATATCGATGAAGATGAAGATGAGTGACATTAATATGGAAGAAAAGAAATTTTTAACAATTAAAGATGTATCAGAAGTATTGCATCTGGGGTATAATAAAACTAGAAAGTTGTTTCATCTTGCAGGATTTCCTTCTATTAAATTAGGTGGTGTATACCTGATAGAAGAAAAGGATTTATTTACATACCTGGATAAGCATAAAGGTTCGCAAATAAATGTGTAAACAAGATTGGATGCAATTATTGTAAAAATCATTGTAAAATCTTACAATAATTCTCACGCCCCTTATAAATACTGAAGTTTATACCTCGTGCCAATTTCCGTGCGTAGGATGTTGCCAATGAGGTGTTTATGTCATCGTTCTTTTTTCAGAAGGGATTTTCGGTAATGACAGGGTACGGACAAGATGGATTACAAAATTAAAACTATGGTAGGATTTAAGGTAATTGGTTTTGCAAGGGTATTTGATGGAGAAACTGCTTATATAGAAATTCCAAAGTTTTGGGATGAGATTAGTGAAAAATATGCGAGCAATGTCTGGAAGGGAATCGCGCCTACAACCCCTTATGAGAAAGCAATTGTAGATAACAACATCGGTGAATACGGCGTTTGTGTTGATGATGTTGGCGAGGGTAAGTTCACCTATATCGTTGCAGGCGTTTACAAGGGCGGCGAAGTCCCTGAAGGTATGATTGTTTATGAATTTCCGGATTTTGACTGGGCTATCTTCGACTGTTATGGACCGTGTCCTAAAGCACTTCAGGATGTGAACACGAAGATTTTTAAGGAGTGGATGCCGGGAAATCCTGATTTTGAATTTCCGGGTCGTGCGAACATTGAGTGGTACGGAGACGGAGATCCAAGTTCTCCGGATTATCACAGCGCAATTTGGATTCCTGTAGTAAAGAAGTGATCAGGGTGTGAGGGAGAATACTAAATAATATGATTTTATTTATTGATGCTTGTGTTAGAGAAAATTCAAGGACAAAGAGGCTTGCACAAGCTCTCTTGAAAAAGCTTAATGAAGAGGTTTTTCGTGTCGCTCTTAAAGAGATTTCCTTTAGTGTGACGGATGAAACTTATTTGCAGAAGAGAGATAACCTTATTTCTCAAGGTGCTTTTGATGATGACATGTTTGCTTTGGCCAGGCAATTTGCAGAGGCAGATACCATCGTGATAGCGGCTCCCTACTGGGATTTGTCTTTTCCGGCTATGCTAAAACAGTATATTGAAGCTATAAACGTCCTCGGAATTACTTTTGAGTATACACCGGAGGGATTTCCAAAGGGCCTTTGCATGGCAAACAAGCTTTATTATGTCATGACAGCAGGGGGAAACTATGTTCCGACGGACTATGGATTTGGCTATATAGAAACCCTTGCTCAGAATTTCTACGGAATAAAAACTGTAGAACTGATCAAAGCAACCGGACTTGACATCATTGGAGCAGATGAAGAAGCTATTTTGAATGAGGCGATTAGTACCATCAGTGGAATATCTTAAGTTTTTTGTGATAAATATCTATCTTGTAAATAACGGGAGGATATATGTTTATTGATGAATTGATAGAAGCAGTATGCAAAGAAAATGGCGCCAGTAAAGTATGCAGATTTGCGCAGGATGGAATATCACAGATAATAAGCAAATATGTTAATTCTATGTCTGAGGAATCTTATTCGGAGTGGATTAATTATCTTATTGCAACAGCAGAACGAGCAGATCTGATGGGGTACTCAGATCATATAGTGCAAGTGATCAGAAAATGATACCGACCATTATAATACTAGCCATAAAAAAGTGGTTGCTGATTTATAATCCTGAGCGGTACTCAAGGCTCATATATGGAGCGATAAGGAGGAAACATGAAAAAATTTGATGCGGTAGTTTTTGATATGGACGGAGTTATTTTCGATTCCGAGAGGGCAACCATGTATTGCTGGCTGGAACTTGCAAAGAAGTATTACATTGAGAATCTTGAAAAGAACTTTCTTGCCTGCACCGGGACAACTAATCAGAGAACACGGGAAATAATGATGGAAGCTTATGGCGAGGATTTTCATTATGATGCCTTTGCCAAGGAAGCATCCGTAATGTTTCACGAAAAATATGATGGTGGTAAGCTTCCAATAAAGAGCGGAGTGCATGTAATTCTTGACTATCTTAAATATCAGGGTAAGAAAATTGCTCTTGCGTCATCAACCAGAAAGCAGACCGTAGTTAATGAGCTTAAGGATGCAGGTCTTATCGATTATTTTGATGAAATAATTACCGGAGACATGGTCACTCACAGTAAGCCACATCCGGAGATTTTTCTCCTTGCCTGCGAGAAGATTGGCATAAAGCCTGAAAATGCTTATGCTATCGAGGACTCCTACAATGGAATAAGAGCAGCAAATGCCGGAGGACTTCGTCCTATCATGGTACCGGATCTTCTTCCTGCCAACGAGGAGATGAAGAAGCTTACAGAGGCGGTTCTTACCAGCCTTGATGAAGTGGTAAAGTATTTCGATAAATAAATATAGCACTATTTGAGCAGTGATTATTCTTATGTGAAAAGAACACTGCTCTTTTTCTATGTATAATTGAACATAGGCATAAATAGAAAACAGGAGATGCACAATCCGTAACAACATTAACATTTTGAGAGGACTGATATGGGTAATTGGGGTGAAAATCTTGACTATGAAGCGCAGGCTCTTAAGGAGTACGAAGGGCGCTTTACCATCAATTTCAAAAAAATATACATGGATGTGGATGAGATATCGCAAAAAACACTTGAAGTAACAGATAAACATCCAAAGGATTCTCTGTTTAAGCTATGGGCAGGAACCATGACAGGAATGTTTATATTTTTCCTGTTTTCATATCAGGTGTTTGCGCTTATCACGATACCGTTTCTGGCATTCTATATAATTGGACTCCTCAGGATAGCAAAATGCTGGAAGAGTTTTAAGTATAGCGTAGCCGAATTCTGGGGAATGAGTGTAATTGGTATTTTAGTTATGTTTGCGGCGGCTCAGATTTTGCAAAGAGTACTTGAAAAGATTATTTTGTAAAATGTGAATGTGCTGACAAAAGGGCAGAAAAGGTACAGGTAATCCGCATTTGTCTGGGAAAACTGGTCAGGACCATTTAACACTCAGGGCGCAGGCCTTGGTTCACTAAATCATTATTCAAAAGGAGCTGTTTGTGAATGGCTGTTCAAGACTATGTGCGGAATAAACGTTGACGGAAAAAATCATTTTGTTTCCGGAGTATATAGATATTAAGAATTCATGATACGTTGAAGCTGCCTTGGACTGCAATGTAGTTTAAAGGCGGCTTTTTCTATGCCCTTTAGGGTGTTATCTTCGCATTTATAAAAATACTATAAATCGCATATTTTTGCACCAAAATAATGATATGATAAATGAAGGATAACAATAGCAAACAGGGAAAGGTTTAGGGAAAACTTATGGAATTTTACGGAAGGAAACCCAATTATAATGTTCTCCACAGAATGATGTTCGGCATGGCAGAGTTTTACAATGGGGGTGCTTTTGTTATCATCAACACGTTTTTTGCGGTATTTATGACCAAGGCTCTTGGCATGCCTGCTGCTCTTGCAGGTACGATTCCTCTTGTGGGAAAGGTGTGGGATGCTGTAACCGATCCCATAATGGGCAATATTACTGACAGAACCACATCAAAATTCGGGCCTAAGAGGTTTTATATTCTTATAGGTGCATTTGCTTCGGCGATAACTTTTCTTCTATTATGGGTGAGCATTCCAAGCACATCACCTGTGGTTCTTTATATCTTTTATCTGTTTATGTATTGCCTGTTTTCAACGGGCTTTACCATACTTTTTGTTCCTTATTACGGGCTGCTTCCTGACATGATGGATGACTATGCAATGCGTGCAAAATTCTCCAACTGCCGCATGATCATGTCAACCCTTGGTTCCATGGTATGCGGCCTCATACCCACTTTCATAATAACAGATACGCTGAACAAGGCATTATATATGAAATGTGCGCTAATTTTCAGCATTCTTTTCCTGTGTACATCGCTTATTACTTTCTTTGGAACCTGGGAAAAGAAAAAGGAACCAATTAACACAACTCTTGCAGAAAGCTTCCCTCAATCCGTAAGTGTATTAAAGAGTAGATCCTTCAGGCTTTTCCTTGGCCTTTATCTCTTTGGGCAGTGTGGAATGGACTTTGTTTCCGGTATGGCTGTTTATTATGTGGACGATGTTCTAAACGGCTATGGAAATGGTTACTTTACCTATCTCATGGCGGTTCTTCTGATATCGCAGCTTGTCGGTATGCTTATCTTTGGACCTGTGATGAGTAAAACATCCAAGAGAACAATAATACTTATCGGCGCACCCATAAGACTTCTTGGCACTCTGGGACTTCTGGCTTTTTCCTACGAAGGGGCAAATATTGTTTTTATACTGATTTTGACAGCGCTTATAGGCTTGGGTAATGCTGCAACTCTCACCGGTATCTTTGCAATAATGGCTGATATGGCTGAAGTTGACGAGCTCATTACCTCTATCAGAAGACCCGGGATTGTCTCAGGTATGGCCACCTTTATAAGAAAAATCTCCGCAGGTGTATCTGCATCCGTTATCGGAATTCTGTTATCTGCAGCAGGTTACGATGAAGTAATCGCCAATAGTGGCGGGCGCCAGGCGTTGGAAACCCAGCATGGTATATCCCTGATTTTCATTATCTGTCCTGCAATATTGATAACATTTTTATTTGTTGTAGCAATAATTTTCCCTATTACCGGTAAAGAATTTACAGTAATTCAGAAGGAAATAGCCCGAAGAAAAGGTGAGGATTCATCCATAGCTACAGAAGAAGAGAAGCAAATCTGTAAAAAGGTCACAGGCTTTGCTTATGATAAACTTTGGGATATTAGAAATTCAAATAAAAAATATTGAAGAAAGAAGGTTAAATTATGAGCTATCCATTGATTTGGGCCCACCGCGGAGCCAGTGGTTATGCGCCTGAAAACACACTTCCTGCATTAAAAATGGCTGCAGATATGAAGGCTGATGGAGTTGAGCTTGACATTCAGCTTACAAAAGATAATGTGATTGTGGTCTGCCATGATGAGACCATAAACAGAACCGGAAACGGTGCAGGTTTCATCAAGGATTATACCTATGAAGAGCTGCTTAAATTTGATTTTTGCAATGGTAATCAGGCTTACGAAGGTGTAAAAATCCCTACCATGGAGGAAGTATTTGATTTACTTGATCCGACAGGCCTAACCATAAATATCGAACTCAAGACCGGAGAGATATTCTATCCTGATATTGAGAATAAGATTGTTGAACTTACAGAGAAAAAAGGCTTTTCGGACAGAGTCATCTATTCTTCTTTCAACCATTACTCGATTATGAAGATTAAGGATTTACGCCCGGAGGCAAAGGTCGGTTTCTTATACGCAGACGGTCATCTCAACATGCCCGGTTACGCTGCAGAAAACGGAGCAGATGCACTGCATCCCGCATTCTATAACCTGCAGTACCCTGATTTTATGGATGACTGCAATATGTTTGAACTTGACGTAAATGTATGGACAGTAAACAGAGCGGCAGATATGATCAAATGCCGGGATATGGGCGTAAATGCTGTAATCACCAACTATCCGGATAAGGCAAGGGAAATCTATGAACAAGGTTAATTTCTTAGGTGAAGACAATTTCATCCAAATAATGAAAACTGAAAACCACGATTTTCGAAAAGCCCATGTAAAACAGGGCAAATTCAAGTCTTTTGACAATACCACTCTCAATTACTACTTTGCCTTACCTGAAAACGCAACCAGGATTGTTGTTTTAGTTCATGGCTTTTGTGAATTCTTCGGAAAATATCATGAGTACACCTGGTATCTGTATCAGGCAGGATTTGGCTTTTTCTTCATGGAGCAGCGCGGACACGGCTACTCTGAAGGTAAGGCAAAGGATCCGGATGTAGTCTATATAGATGATTACAATACATATGTGGAGGATTTCCATACTTTTATGGATAAGGTGGTAATGCCTGCTACTTCTGAAAAGAAAAGAATTCTTATTGCCCACTCTATGGGAGGTGCCGTAGGTACTCTTTTCCTTGAGAAATATCCGGGTTATTTCGACAGGGCTATCCTAAGCTCTCCTATGCTTAAGATGAAGTCGGTTCCTTCAAAATTTGCGATTATCGCGATAAGTATCTATGCATTTTTATTTAGAAAGTACAAATCAATGGCCCCCGGTCAAAAGCACTTTGATGGAATCCCCGTGTTTGAGACAAGCAGTGCCGCATCCAGGGCCCGTTATGACTATATGTTTGAAAAACGTTTAAAAGACGAGCATTACCATACCTATGGTGCATCCATTGGCTGGGCACTGGCAAGCTATAAAGTTTATAATAGGATTTTCAAAAACACTTCAAATCTCTCGCTGCCAATAACTGTATTCACGGCGGGACAGGACCATCTGATTGATTCCGATGGCTATAGGAAATTTGCTAAGAAAGTCCCCCACGCGAAGATTATTACTTTTGAAAGTTCAAGACATGAAATATTCAATGCGACTGAAGAAACACGTAACGAATATTACAGACAGGTACTGGGGATTATCGATTCGTCTTCATAAATGGAGCATATAAAGAATTATGATGAAAAAATCATTTGGGACAATTTTTATCTTTCTTATGAACGTATTGCTTTTAGCAGGCTGTGTTCAAACTCAGTCAGTTGAAAGTGACTCTAAAACCGAACAGGAAGCCGTCAAAGAGAGCACAGATATCGGAGAAGCAGAAGATAACATAAATTCTGACGCGTCCGAAGAAAATAAAGACGAGGAAGTATCAGAGGGAATCTCCGATAGTTCAAATGAAGATATTTCTGAGGAACTCTCTGACAGTTCAAATGAAAATATTTCTGACAGTTCAGCTGAAGAGACAGAAGAGACCACGCCTTCATCATCTGCTTTCGATTTTGCCGGTGCTTTTGCAGAAGGGCAGGTATACAACAACGGAGGCTACTTTGTAAAAATCAGGGATAAGGTGTATTTCAGGAATATTGTGCCTGAATCAATGGAGAAAGGAGCAACCTTCGGAGAATTTCTTAACACTGAGTTTTATACAATGAACTGTCCTATTATATCTTATGACGTTAATACCTGTGATTATGAAGAAATCGGTACTGTTGCGGGGACAGGAGAGTTGTATGCCTGCCCTGAGGGTTTTTATATCGGAGAAACAGTTCCTGACATGTTTGATGCCAGCTGTACAAACCTCTATGATCCGGTAACGAAAGAGAAATCCTATTTCTGTTCAGGATTACCCCGAGGCGTTTCTGAAAGTGGCAAAATACTCGCCGTGGACGATAGTGGCGGAGGCGTCATTCTTACAGTGTTATATAAAAACGGCAAAGAGTGCGCAAGAATAGGTGGCGAAAATATTTATTATGATTATGCAGGATTCGCCGGAGAAACACTGATCACTGTATTGCACAACGCAAATGAGGAATACATCTTATGTTCGGTTGATGAATCCGGAGAAATTACTGAGCTTGGAATGATCGGTAATTCGGACCATGGCTATGGCGTAATCAAGCAGTTTGAATACCATAACGGATATGTATATCTTTGCCTGGGATATTATGAAGGAACCGGACATTTCCTTAGCAGATGGGAAGTTGTCAAAGCAAAACCCGGAGAAAAAGGAAGTCTTGAAATTGCTATTAATGGTGACGATGTCCCAAGCACATATGAAGGCGAAGGCCCGGATCCCGATGTTCAAATTTTCTACTTTGATAAGGATGACACAATTAATTGCTCCGAGCATGTACCGTATAAGTTATATATGGGAACCGGTGATAGCGGAAATGACCTTCTATATTATAATGATCTTTTTGAAGAATGCCCGCTGGTAAAGAATTTCATAGACAGTAGCGA
The DNA here is from genome assembly GCF_000703165.1 of Butyrivibrio sp. AE3004. Classification (NCBI taxonomy): domain Bacteria; kingdom Bacillati; phylum Bacillota; class Clostridia; order Lachnospirales; family Lachnospiraceae; genus Butyrivibrio; species Butyrivibrio sp. AE3004. Next base: position 168,661 of record NZ_JNLQ01000001.1, on the reverse strand, counting down.
TTATGAAAAATGCTCGATCATACAGGATATGGAATCTATAGATAAAACTGCGTTTATCATTTATGCCGATGCCGAAGCAGACAGTGAATATGACCTTGGATGGCGTACCGGCTACCGAATGACAGGCTGGCATATTTGTGCCATTCCGTTTGCTCCCGATCATCTTGATGAACAAGGGCTTGCAAAGGAAATCATTCATTTTGAAAAATAACATCATTCGCACTAGTAGTCCATAAAATCCTTCATCTGGCCACAGCAAATTGAGAAGCTGACTGATTATAAGCTTGTTATTATCCCTGCGATGTATAGTGCAAGTAATGATACTATCAGCGAGATTGAGAAGTATGTGGACGGAGGCGGACACATACTCATGACCTTTTATGTGATCTTATATATAACACAGCTTCACTGGCAGGCATGGAATTAGATTGTACCGCAATTTTCCCTCTTATTATAAGGAAGGGGATAAATCAAAGTGGCAAGGAACTTACATATTACTTGAATTTTTCTGACGAAGAGATTACTGCGGTTATTAAAAATGCCGGCACAGAGCTTTTTTCAAATAAAGCTGTAGGTACGGGTGAAAAAATCGTAGTTCCTGCCTGGAATTTAATAATAATTGAAGAGTTATAAAACATATTATTTACAATGATATTTTTTTGAATCTGTTGATTGTATATAAAAAGACTTGACTCTATAATGAATTTACGGGAATTTCATTATAAGAGGTAAAAACAGTGACTATAACTATTGATTCAATAATTGCAATAACCAAAGAAGCAGGAGAGCTTTTACTTAGTGCGAAGCGTCCTAAGATAATGGAAAAATCGGGACATGCCAACTTTGTAACCGAAACAGACGAGAAGGTTCAAAGATTCCTCATGGAAAGACTTGGTAAGGCTCTTCCTGAAGCAAAATTTCTTGGAGAAGAAGACGGACAGGATGTATTTTCATCCAAAATGGCAAACGGATACTGTTTTGTCATAGATCCGATAGACGGAACATCAAATTTTATTTATGAATACAGACCCTCCGTTATATCCGTGGGACTTCTTAAAGAGGGTAAACCCTATATGGGGGTTGTTTATAACCCTTATGATGATATGCTTTTTTCTGCAGTTGAAGGGCAGGGAGCTTACATGAACGGTGAAAGGATAATGTCATCAGAAGCTCCGCTGTCTAATCAGCTTGCCTGTTTTGGGACTGCGCCTTACTACACAGAATACAGAGACAGGTCTTTTGATATTGCAAAAAAACTCCTTCCTTTGTGCGTTGATCTGAGGAGATCCGGAACGGCAGCGTGGGATCTGTGTTGTGTCGCAATAGGCAGATGCGGTCTGTATTTTGAGATGAAGCTCCAGATCTGGGACTATGCTGCTGCAGCACTCATAGCCACTGAAGCCGGATGCAAAGTAACTGATATTGATGGCAATCCGCTTTCATATACAGGTGCTTCATCCGCCTTGTGCATGTCTCGTGGTGTAAAAGAAATACCGGAATGCTTTAAATAAAAGAGGAGGTATTGATCATGATTTGTTCCAATTGCGGTAAAGAAATAAAACCGGGGCAGAAATTTTGCGGTAATTGCGGAACAATGGTTCCCGGAGAATCAATTGTACAGAAGGAAACATTTTACGTAAAAAAGCTTCCAATGGTAATGATTGTTCTTTTGACATTGGGACTTCTCCTTACTTCCTTTACCATGGGTGCGGGAAGCATGGTCTTTGCAATGGGAATTTCCTGTATCCAGGGAATCGTCCTGATATTTCTCATCTACAGGCTTGACAGGATAGAGCCCGAGCCGGTCTCTCTGCTTGTGAAGCTGTTTTTGCTTGGAGCACTGCTTTTACCGATTGCGGCAATGATAATAGAATCGGTATTTGAAATCGCAGTAAATGTTGTGTCCTCGGAAGGAACAATACTGCACAGTATTCTGGATGCATTTTTTGTCGCAGCTTTCACAGAAGAAATCTGTAAGTACGCTGTATTGAAAAAGCTTACATGGCGTCATCCGGCATTTAATTTCCGATTTGACGGAGTAGTCTATTCAACTACAGTCGCTATAGGATTTGAAGTGGTAGAGAATCTTCTTTACCTGATCGGGTCAGATGCCAGCACTGCATACCTGAGAGCAGCATTTCCGGGGCACTGTATATTTGGAATATATATGGGATATTATTATGGGCAGGCAAAGAGCCTTGAGAACATGGGCGATGTTACCGGTTCCGCAAAAATGAGACGCAAAGGTCTGCTCACAGCCATTCTGATTCACGGAATTTATGATTCCGTTGTCATGGTATGCAGCGGAAGCGAAAATGAGATGCTCATTTTTACATGCATGCTGTCAATGGTGGTTATAATGTGTGTCTTGAATGTTAATGCTTATAAAAACATCAAGAAATTTGCACACGAAGATAAACAGGTTTGATTTGAGAATAGCAAAAATGAAAACACTTATTACCGGAACAAGCCGTGGAATCGGTCTTGCACTTGCAAAAAAATATGTAGATATGGGACATGAGGTCATAGGCTTTGACATATCGGAGAGCGACTTTAATGCACCGTTATATAAGCACATGCTTGTGGATATTACAGGAAAACTCCCTGAAATAGAAGGAATAGAGGTTCTTATTAACAACGCAGGAATTCAGGATGGCCCGAATGTTATCGCAACCAATTTAAATGCCACTATAGCAGTTACTGAGAAGTATGCATTTCAGGACAAAATACACTCGGTGCTGTTCATGGCATCTTCAAGTGCTTCCAACGGGGCTGAGTTCCCTGAGTATGCAGCAAGTAAAGGCGGTGTAGTGACCTACATGAAAAATACTGCGCTCCGCCTTGCAAAATACGGTGCAACCTCAAACAGTATCTCAGCAGGCGGTGTTTACACACCACTCAATGCGCATATAATCGATAGCCCGGAGCTCATGGAGCAGTGCCTTAATGAGACACTTCTTCACAGATGGGCAGCGGCAGAGGAGATTGCTGATTTTTCATATTTCCTCACAAACGTCAACAGAAGTATGACGGGGCAAGACCTTCTTATTGATAACGGAGAACAGTTAAAAAGCAACTTTATATGGTAAACAAAAGCCCTCATACCGATTTTTCAATTGATATCAATCGGTACGAAGGCTTTAATTATTTCTTCTATAAATTCTAAACTATCAGTTATTAACAATTTTATCTGAATTTACTTTCGGTGAAGCATCCTCAAAATGAGTAAGCTCATAAGGCATACGATTCATACAAACAGCTACAAGAATGATAGCAATCAGCTTATCAATATAGTCTGTTACAGCCTGAGTTACGAAAGCTCCTCCAAAAAGCTTAAGTGCTGTCTGTGAAAGTGCCTGAACAACAAAAGTTGTAAATGCTGCGGATGTGATTCCTCCAAACAGGAAAGTCTCTATGCATGCTGAAAGAGCAGAAGCAGGAAGTGTTACAATAAGACATTTCCATAATATGGAGGGCATTGAAAGCTTCTTATTATAGAAAAGAAGACCTGCGATCACGCCCATAAGCACACCGCTAAGTGAAAAATAAATTGCGTATACATCGCCAAGAACACCGTTTATCAGGCCGCCTACAAGAGCGGTAAGTCCACCTGCAACAGGTCCAAGTGCTATTCCTGCAAGCATTGTTCCGATACTGTCAAGGAAGATCGGAAGACTCAGAAGCAAAGAAATCTTACTTCCAACAATATTAATGGCCACCGCAAAAGCGACTAAAGTTATTTTTTTAGCATTGATTTTCATAATAATTCTCCTAACTCTTTTTTAATTTCGTCTCTTGCGATTCCTAATGTCACCTCAGAATCAAATTACCAAAACTATTTTTGTAAACGTCCGGTTCAATATTCAGTACTCTTGTCAAAAACATTTCCCAGAATTTGGGCTTATCAACACTCGTGTATATAACAGAATTGCTGTCCTTTCGGTAAAAGCCCATAGAATCCACAACCGTCTGCCCCATACTTATACCACCGGTTTCTACATCCGTAAAAGCTTCGAATCCTGAGAGAATATCAGGATCAAGGAACTGAGCAACGGCAAGGGGATCATTTATTACACATCCGCGGATATGCTCCCACTCCCAATGAAACTTAAAATAAAAGTTCGTAATTTTCTCAATGAAATCTCCTGTTGAAGGATTAACCTTTTTGATCTCATCCAGAATTTCAGGGGTAAGAACAATCTCTCTTGTCACATCCAGTCCGACCATTTCAATCTTTCCATGATTTTCATAGAGAGTTTGGAAAACAAGCCTTGCACTGTCGGGGTCCTCCCAGTAATTGTACTCCGCAACAGGAGAGCAGTTGCCGTGACTTCTAAAGTTTCCACCCATCGATACAAGTCTTTTTATGGACATGAACGCTTCGGGTGCTTCATCAATAAGGGCAGCCAGATTTGTCAGAGGGCCGAGTGCTATCACAGAAATATCCTCTGTCATAAGAGCCTCTTTCATGAACTGAACTGCAGTTTTTTCGGGAATTTCCTGCCCTTCAATCTCAGGTAAGAAACTCTCCCCAAGACCATCTGCGCCGTGGGTATCAAGAGCATTTACATAGTCTCTTTTTCGTGGTCTATCAGCACCTGCAAATACCGGTATATCAAGCCTTCCAAGAAAATTAAGAATACGTTTTGCATTTTTAAAACCCAATTCGACGGGAGAATTACCCGCAACAATTGTGATTCCGATAACTTCAATCTCCGGACTGTTAAGAGAGAGCATAATTGCCAGGGAATCATCTATTCCCGGATCACAATCAATTATTACCTTATTCATAAATTAAAACTCCGACGGAAAATGGGAATTACATAGAAATTTTCGAAAAAATAAAAGCCCTGCAAATACGCAGAGCTACATAAAATACAGAATTATTCCATGTAGTCCCGGTTTTGTTTATCGACAGGAAGGTACAAATGAACTGTCGTTTCTTGCGAAGAAAAATTATACATTGTTATACGTTAACATGCAAGTATAAATTAAATTATCCACTTGTCTGTGGGCGTCATACCTCCATAGCCCCAGTCCTCATCAGAATCCTGAACCACGAGAGAAAATCCGAGCTTCCTCACGATATTATCAGAACCCTTATTTGCCGGAAGAACACTTGCGGCAATAATCTCAATATCTGTTTCATTATTAAGATATTCAACCATCATTTTCACGGTTTCCGCACCGATACCCTGACCCCAATATTCCTCCATAAGTCTTACTCCGATACTGACCTTGTGAATATTATCCTTATAGCCATAGAATTCTGCCAAACCACAAAATTCATCCTCCTGAAAAATACCAAGAATGATTGATTCTTCAAAGCATTCAGTATAGAGGTGATCAATCACATAATTTATATCAGGGTATTTTTTTTCAAATAAAAAAGTGGGTTCATATCTGTAAACAGCTTCAGATGCAACCATTCTGCCAAGGGCGGGAGCATCTTCCCGGGTTATTTTTTTGAGAGTAAGACGGTCTCCCTTAATATATGGAATTTCTGAAAATAACTTTTTCATAATCGCCTCCTCTATAAACTCTTTTTATATCTGATTTAAGTCCGTTCGGTTGCCAGTACCGTAATACTCTTAAATTCTAGCACTCGCTTATATGTCATTCAATGCTTGAACAAATTTGAAAAATCTTGGAAACTCAATTAGTCATAATTATTTTCTTACAGCTGTTTTTACTGTATAATAGCTATTTGGGGAATTATTAAGAAAAAAGTTTAAAAGGGGAAATCGAAAATGAAAAAAGTAAAAAATAGTCAAATTCGCTCCAAAGGGTATGGCATACATGTAGACTATAAGTAAAAGTTAATAAACTCTTTAGGGAATATACATTGTTTGTATATTCCCTGTTTTTTACAATTAAATGGAGCCTTTTTTGCTATAGTACGCCCTTTTTTAGGGTATTACGAAAAAGGCATACATGGAATAAGTTTATTGTGTAATGTAATTTGATTTAAGAGCCGGTCTGTATGAGAAAAAAAACTGACAGTTTACTGTTTAAATTTGCAATAATCTTTGTGATCTTCACAATGATCACCATAGCTCTTAGTACGATTATTACCTATGCCAGTCAGAATAGTATTTATCACAAACAATGTGAAGAACGTATTCAGGATATTGCTGAATATCTTGAAAAACTCATGATAGCAGATGGTGATGAATTTGTTGTAATCCTGGAAAATGATGATTATAAATCCATGGAAGACCTGGTGGCGGAATGCAATAATCAGCTGGACCGGATTTCAAACGATGAGAGCCTTGAACCATGGGAGCGAATATCAGCCGCAATCGGCTTTGCCAGATTTGACCCGTCGATTGATAACGGGTATGAAAATGTTTTCAAACGCGCAGACAAAGCAATGTATGTGAGAAAGCGCCAGATGAAAGCTATCAGGATTGACTGATTAGCTATATATGCATTATCGTTATAATAATAAAAAAATACTTATTATCATTGGAAGGTTTTGAAAAAAAGGTGATTGGATGAGTGCTACAATTATAAAGGATAAGAAATTTGATGAGGAAAGAGCCCTTTACGGAAGCGATGGAATTATTGTAGAAAATTGCAGCTTTGATGGACCGGCTGATGGAGAGAGTGCCTTTAAGGAGAGTAAAAATATCGAGGTCAGGAACAGCTTTTTTAACCTTAGATATCCCTTCTGGCATGATGACAATCTTAGGATTGACAGAAGTGAAATGACAGACAAGTGCAGGGCAGCACTATGGTATACAACAAATGTTACCATAACAAATTCCAAACTTCATGGCATTAAAGCCCTCCGCGAGTGCTCAGATATCCGAATAGAGAATAGTGACATCATTTCTCCTGAGTTTGGATGGTCTGTTAACAATATTGAAATGAAAGACACCTCCGTGGAAGGTGAATACTTCATGATGCGCTCTGACAGGTTAACTTTCGAGAACGTAAAACTTAAGGGTAAGTATTCATTCCAGTATATTACTGACTCTGCGTTTGAAAATTGTGATTTTGATACAAAGGATGCTTTCTGGCATGCTAAGAACGTTGTTGTAAAAAATTGCATAGTCAAGGGAGAGTATCTTGCATGGTATTGTGAAAATGTGACTTTTGAGAATTGTACAATAATTGGGACGCAGCCTCTTTGCTATTGTAAAGGATTAAAGCTTATCAACTGCAAAATGCTAGATACAGACCTCGCATTTGAAAAATCAGATGTTGAAGCAGTTATTACTACTCCCGTTATTAGTATCAAGAACCCTCTGAGCGGCAAAATTACAGTTCCCGAAGTGTCTGAGATCATAATGGATGACGAAAATGCGAAAGGTGAGATTATTGTTAGCTGAAGGGAACTCTGTGTGAAAGCTTTTCAGAATGATGAATTAAAAAAGTGGCATTACTGCTTTTTTATATCAAATACCTTTTCATAGAGTATATTGAATATTTTGGCAAGTATAACATGTATCTTTATAGATGAATTTTAGTAAAACTTTTCAATATTTTAGAAGCAAGGCTGTACAACATTGGGATACAACCTTGCTTTTTTTAATAATCCTTATATTTTATGAATTCCTGTAGCTTTTAATCCATATCCCGATTTGAAAGTTTATTTGTCACGTGTGATGTGCATAAACCTCGTGCTGGAATTCGTCAACACTTACCAGATGCTGCTCAAAGAAAAGACAACTACATCTATATTGTGGAATAAGTACGAAATAATGGTAGAATTATCATATGGAAAATGTTGATTCTATTATCTCTTTTGTTATTAACTTAATAATATTCGTACTTACGTTAATCTTGACGATAAGGTTCTTTAGAGAGGATGGGAAATGGAGCCCATCCAGAGGAAAAAAAGCTTTCAGATACTTCACTACGCTTAGCAACGTGCTATGTGCGTTGACTTCATTGTGTATGTGTTTCTATCCGAATGCGATGTGTGCATATTATCTCAAGATAATCGGAACAGCCGGTGTTACGGTCACGATGTTGACAGTATTTTTGTTTCTGGGACGGATCTATGGTTATGCTGTGCTTCTTAAAGGATCTGATTTATTTATGCATTTAATAACACCGCTGCTTGCTCTCATTTCCCTTTGTGCATTCGAGAAAAGGGGTATTTCCTTTGTAGCTTCATTTATCGGAATGATTCCCGTTGCTCTATACGCCCCACTTTATTTATATAATGTGGTATTGGCACCTAAAGAAAAGAGATGGGAGGATTTTTACGCATTCAACAGGGACGGAAAATGGTGGATATCATATTTGATGATGCTGGTAGGAACAGCAGTTGTATGTGTTGGATTCTATTTCCTGCTCAATTTGTAAGTAGCTTCTAAAGTCCCACGCTTGCCTCCGGTGCCGGGGCAAAAAAGAAGATAAACCTAATAAGGTACCGGTTTAGCGACAACTAAATAATCAAGGTGTAAGATACACACATTAATTTTTCAAGCACCCCAATGGAACTACATAAACACCGTTTTCCATCTGGTACGCAATCTTATTTTTTGTGACAACCATGAGAAATGCTGGTTTGCCGGATTTTTCATAATCTATATCATTTGCTATCTTAATCAGGTTTTCAGCAGCCTGCTTAATATCCTCTTCTCCGCCAAGTTTAACCTCTATAAGAGCCCATGATCCGTCGTTAAACTGTATTACAGCATCTGCCTCTCGTCTTTTTGAGTCACGGTACTTATATACTCTTGCCCCCATAGTATCTGCATAAACTCTAAGATCATGTACAACCAATGACTCAAATAACAGCCCAAATGTTGTAATGTCTTTAAATATGCCTTCTGGAGTGATTCCCAAAGCAGCTGCTCCGATTGATGGATCTGTAAAATGTCTTGTTCCTTTCGTTCTGATAGCTGTCCTGCTTCTTAAGTTTGGATTCCATGCAGGAAGTTCTTCAATTTCGGCTTTTTCCATAGTATCGGGATCAATGTACTTGTATGTATCCATGTATGCTTCATATTCCTGCATTGTTATTTTCTTGCCATTATATGTGAAAGTACTGTTCTCATCATACTGATCAACTTCAGCGTCAAAATACTCAGCGTAGATGCTTGCCTGTTCGACAATTCTTCCATCAGCATCATATCTGGACAGATCAAGATACTGTCTTCCCATATGAGAAAAGTCGCTGTGGCCTATATATGTATGGCCATTACCTTCATAAATGGAGCAGAAAGCGGCTGTTCCGTCACCAAAAGTAAGCAGACAAACTTTTCCATCTTTTACATCGTAAACATGCATACCATTATTTATCATACATTATCGATACAACGCATGATTCCAATGAAAATGATAAGTGAAACAGTCAGCCTTTTCAATCTATTTTGGTAAATGCCATTGCCCATTTTTAGAAATAAGGAATTCTTATATCTGCCTATAAGATTAGTATGTTTTACAAAGGTGCTGTAGTGAAGCATAATGACCTACAACAGATGAACGGAAAAATGATAACAAGCGGAGGAGAACAATGTCATACGAGGTAGAGAGATACAAGGCAGATATCGTAGTCATAGGCGGAGGATTGGCCGGTTCAACCGCAGCACTTCAAGCCAGGGAAGAGGGGCAGTCGGTAATAGTTCTTGAAACCGGTAATACCTACAGAAGTGGCTGTGCAGGAACCGGAGTAGATCACATCTTCAGCTATGTACCACCGGTACATGAAAAAGTTGGATATACCAAAGAAGATATGAAAAAGGACATGGTCATGTTCAGTAATCTTGAAAAGGGTCTGGGATTTACAGAGTTAGGTGACCTGTTCGTGGAAAAAAGCTTTGACAGAATTATAGGTCTTGAGAAATATGGAATCAATTTTGACTTCGGTGGGAAACACCTTGTAAAAGGCTATAGACTTGTTCCACAGTGGCAGAGCATCCCGACGAGTTTTCATTTCGAGGGAAGAGATATAAAGGTAAAGCTCACTGAGGCAATGAAAAAAGCCGGAGTTCAGATAATCAATCGTGCACAGGGAGTAAGGATTCTGACGTCCAGGGAAGGTAAAGCAGCAGGAGCTATAGCAATCTCAACAAGAGAAGAGAAGCTATACGTTATTTCGTCAAAAGCAGTAATTCTTACAACAAACGGAATCGGAGGAAGGCTGGGTGAGAAAGCAGTCACAACCTACACACATCTTGAAAGACCCAGTGCCAGTACATCTGGCTCAGGAATATCCCTATCACTCAGGGCAGGGGCAGAGGTAACAAATCTTGAATTTGCGCTTCATGACAGTTCTCTTTCTTTTGAAGGGTTTAATTTCCCGGTAGGAGCACCCGGTGGAAGCTGGTGGCCAGCAGGTCGCCTTATTGATGAACAGGGTAATGTTGTAGTCGAGAGGACTTATGAGCTGGATATTGATGATCCGGATTATGTAGAGAAAAACAGGGAACTATACGCTAAGTACAACAGACAGAAAAAGAATATGAAAAAGCTTTTGTCGGAGGGTGAACAGCTTTATGTGGATTTTTCGGAGGCCACGGATGAAGAAATAGAGGAAATCAGACATGCACTTGCAAATGAAGGAAGAATGTGGCTGTGGCTTAAGAATTTCGATGCAGAGAACCTTGATCTGAAATCAGTAAGGATCCCTTACAAGGAAGTACGACATGTTAGTGTCGGAGGAACAGACACTGGTGTCCTTGTAGATGGACACTGCGAGTCAACTGTTGAAAATCTGTATGCGGCAGGAGATGTTATGGGAGCTGTTGGATGTACCTGTGCACCCGGAGCGGTCGTATACGGATATGAGGCAGGACTTCAGGCATCGATAAAAACCAGGGATGAAGAATATCCTGAATTTGATGAATCACAGGTTGAAGAAATAAGAGAACTTGCTGAAAAGATTAGGTCCAAGGGTTCGGAAGGCACAACATGGAAGCAACTTGAGAGTACTCTTCAGAGCATAGTCGGATTGTACGGAAGATTTCCGATAAGCGATGCAAAGATAGAAAATGCTCTGGATGCCCTTTCAGAGATAAGAGACAAATTGGAATTATCCGCGGATAATCCCCATGATGTTGCAAAGGCCTTTGAAGTACTGACCCTTCTTGATTCTGCAGAGGCGATTTTTACCGCAGCCTCAATAAGGACCGAAAGCTTTGGGGGATACGTAAGAAAGCATACAGGAGATATAAAGCCTAGTCAGAAACGGGAATTATATGGTTTGTTTTATAACAAGGAGGGGAAACTTGATTATAAAGTACATGCGACAGGAATTAAATAAAACCGGAAGGAGATTCAAATGGCTACAATTATTGATTACAAAAAATGCACAAATTGCAAGGTTTGCTACGAACGCTGTCCGGAAGGGTTATTCGAGCTGGATGGAGATGGAAATGTATATGTGGCAAGACCCGATGAGTGTTGGTTATGCGGGGCTTGTCAGATGGACTGCCATTCAGGTGCCCTTAGGGTTACATACGATTTGAACAGCAAACCGGTATTTGTAAAGTTAAAATAACTCAGTTTATCAAAAAGGAGGAGCAATATTATGAAGAAGAGAAGTTTATCAATCACATCAATACTATTAACAACAATCCTGGCACTTTCAGGATGCGGCTCAGCATCGGCAGATAGCACGGTGCAGGGAGCGTCTGCAGAACAGGAAGAAGCGGATGTACTCGGAGCAGAAAGAACAGCTGATGGAGAAAAAGTACTTAATGTAGGCTTACAGCAGGTTCCGGATCAGCCGTTTAACCCCGGACAGATAACAAATACCTGGAATGACATTGAAGCTCCAATCTTTGAAGCGCTTATAAAGATGGATGGAAATGGTGAGTATAGTCCTAATCTTGCAACGAGCTGGGAGCTTGCTGATGACTCGCTCTCATTCACCCTTAAGCTTCGTGATGATGTGAAGTTCAGTGACGGAAGCGACTTTACCAGTGAAGATGTAAAGTTCACACTTGAATATTACGGAAAAGAGGAATCAACCCAGGCTGATAGCAATCTGATCAGAAAATATATAAAGGATATAGAGACACCGGATGATTATACGGTTGTGCTTAATTTCAATGAACCCGTAGCAGAATTTGAGTATCTCCTTTCTTCAAACGGAACAGGAACCGGACTCATTTTACCAAGCGATTATTTCGAACAGGTTGGAGAAGAGGAGTTTGGAAAAAAACCTGTAGGAACCGGACCTTTCGTTCTTGAGAGCTTTACAGCAGGAGACAGTGCAATATATACAGTCAATGAGAATTATTGGGGAACAAAGCCCGGCTATGACAGGCTGGTCATCAGGCAATACGCCGAGGAGAGTACCAGAGTCGCAGCTCTTCAGGCCGGAGAGATTGATTTTGCTCCAATAGGTGCAAACAGTGTTGCTACCATAGAAGGCACTGACGGTATAAGCGTCGAGGAATCACCATATGCATCAACACTCGGACTCTTTATAGCGGGAGCCTATGATAACACAGGTGAAGCACTTCAGGATGCGAAGGTTCGTGAAGCACTGAGTCTTGCAATAAACAGGGAAGAACTTGTAAGTGCGGTATTTGAAGGTAACGCTGTTGCAGCAGGTGTGTGGGGACTTTATCCTTTCACCTATGGCTATGATGACTCCAGAAAGGAAGCTGCAGAATATAATCCTGAGAAAGCTAAGGAACTTCTGACAGAAGCAGGTTATCCCGATAACTTTGCTGATCCTGTTATTCCGTTCTATTTCGGACTTGCAACTGTTTATGCAGATGATGTTGCGCAGGCACTTATAGCATATTGGGAGGAGATAGGACTTCAGGTAAATCTGATACCGATCGATCCTACAGAACTCGGAACTCTTAGAAAAACAAAGCCAATACCGGAAGAATTTGAAGGTGCGGTTTATTTCTTCAATCCCCCGAAAAAATACAGTGCTTATGATGCATTTGCACCTTTCTATCCTTCAACTTCAAGAATTGGTCTGATCCAGGGAAACGAAACTCTCGATAAGGCAGTTGATGATATTATAGCTCTTTATGGTGAAGATCGTGTAAAGAAGGTAGATGAAGTACTTGATATCATTGAACAGGAGAAGGTATCAGTACCGGTTGTGTATCCTGGTGAGTATTATGCGGTAAGCTCCAGGATAAAGAGTTTTGATAAGAATGCATCGGGACATCTGGGATATTGGTTCCAAACATTTGAACTTAACTAGGATATAGCTATGAAATATTTTTTAAGTAAGATACTGCAATCACTTATAACATTATTTCTTATATCGATAGTAGTCTTTACTGCACTTCGTGCGACAGGTGACGGTGTGCTGAATTTGCTGCCGACGAATGCATCTGAGGAACAGATAGCATTCTATACTGCCAAACTGGGATTGGATAAACCTGTCGCACAGCAGTATCTGATATATGTAAGGGATCTGCTTCGAGGGGACTTTGGAACCTCGTATACGAGTAAGAGAAGCGTCATTGAGATGATAATGGAGAAACTGCCATACACAATGGAGCTTGCGATATGTGCGATACTGGTTGCATTTGTAATAAGCATAATATTTGGAAGTTTGTCTGCGGTTTATGAGGGGACCTTTTTTGACAGACTGGTATGTGGCACATGTGCATTGCTCCAGGCAGTTCCAACCTTCTTCATTGCTATCATACTTATACAGTTTATCGGAGTTAAGCTAAAGCTCCTTCCCTTTTCAGGTGCCAGTTCAGTAAAACATCTGATAATGCCCGGAGGAGTACTTGGCATTGCAGTATCCTCCGGTATGACCAATCTTTTGAGAAATAATATGATACATGCGTTAAAAAGTGATTTCATTAAATTTGAGAGACTGAACGGTCTTAGGGAATTGAGTGTAATACTACGACACGCACTTAGAAATTCCTTTGCATCGCTGCTCTCCATGAGTTCATTCATATTTGCACATCTTATCGCAGGAAGTATAGCGATAGAAACGGTATTTGCATGGCCGGGACTTGGAACCTTGTCTTATACGGCAGTAACGGGGAGAGATTTTCCTCTGGTTCAGGGTATAGTTATTATCCTTTCTACATTTACCATTCTGCTTTCACTGTTGATGGATGTTATCTCAGGTCTTATAGATCCAAGACTTAGAACTGGCAGGTAACCTGATGAAAAGAGCAAAAAGATTTCCGTGGATTTCCGGATTAATAATTTTAATATTTGTGTTATTGGGTGTGGCAGGACCACTGATCACACCCTATGATCCAACAAGCATGAGCCTATCGGATAAATTTATACCACCTTTTTTCATGGAGGGTGGGAGTTTCAAGCATCTTCTTGGAACAGATGAGCTTGGAAGAGATGTCCTTAGTCGCATCATAATAGGAGGAAGAATATCGCTTATTGTAGCACTTGCAGCGATAGTAACGGGATGTGTTTTTGGAACAGCACTTGGAATTGCGGCAGGGTATTACGGAAAATATGCAGAAACAATCATAATGAGGCTGACAGACGCCTCGCTTGCATTTCCGGCTATATTGCTCGCACTTTTATTATCACTTAGCATAGGACCGGGAATAAAAAGTGCGATCATCTCAATTGCTTTTTCAATGTGGGCTAAATACACAAGGACTGTGAAAACTGATATCCGGATATTAAAACTGAAAAACTATGTAAGACAATCGAAGATAATGGGGGCTACAAACCTAAGAGTCATCTTTAAGCACATTCTGCCGAACATCAGCAGTCTTGTTATTTCAATGCTGACAATGGACGTGGGAATGGCAATCATATCGGAAGCATCCTTGTCATTCTTGGGACTTTCGGTTATACCACCCACACCTTCATGGGGCCTTATGATAGCAGATGGTAAAGACTACTTTGCACGGGCAGCCTGGGTATCGATTTTTCCGGCTATAGCCACTGTGATTACCGTTATTTCCTTCCAGCGGATAGGAGAATATATCAAAAACAGGAGATAGTAATATGGAGCATAAACCGCTATTGGAGGTCAGAGAGCTGAGTGCCACTCTTAAGGCTAAGGATGGTGATGTTCATATCATAAATGGTGTAAGCTTTGAGGTGATGCCCGAGGAGACCTTCGGGATAATAGGTGAATCCGGGTGCGGCAAGACAATGACCTCTATGCTGATAATGAAATATGCCGCCCGGCTGGGATTAAATGTTGACCATGGCGAAATCCTTTTTAATGGTGAGAATATCCTGAATTTTAACAAAAAAAGAACACTCTCATATAACGGCGGGGAAGTGGCCATAATCCTGCAGGATCCGATGCAGGCTCTGGACCCCTTATATAAGATAAAAAGTCAGATGATCGAAATAATACGAAGACATAGAAAGGTATCCCGAAGAGAAGCCATAAGACAGATGTATGAGATTACTTCGCAATTATCTATCCCGAGAGAGAAGCTGGATTGTTACCCACACCAGTTAAGCGGTGGAATGCTGCAGAGAATCGTTGGAGCCATGGTTGTCAGTACCAGACCAAGGCTCATTATCGCAGATGAGCCCACAACCGCATTGGATGTGACAATACAGATACAGTATATGAAGCTGTTAAAAGAGATACAAAGAATCTATCATACGGCAATAATTTTCATCTCACACGATATACATGTCATATCCATGATCTGCGACAGGATAGCTGTAATGTATGCAGGGCAAATAGTTGAGATGGGAACAAAAGAAGAAATCATGGCAGAACCTGGACATCCTTATACAAAGGCACTCTTTAATGTTGCCAGCCTTGGAAGAATACCTGACGAATTATATGACACAATAGAAGGAACTCCACCTGATCTTAGGAATCTTCCTTCAGGATGTCGTTTTGCCGACAGATGTATTCACTGCACGGCTAATTGTCAAAATAAAATGCCGGAGTTCAAAATCTCCGGAACTGATCATAAAGTATGTTGCTGGAGACAGTAGTATGAAAAATATTGTAGAACTTAAAGGCGTAAATAAGATTTATACTGATAAGTCATTATTTGGAAAAACTAAAAAGGCTCATATTCTTAAGGACATCACCCTGTCTATCAAAGAGGGGCAGACATTAGGTCTTGTCGGTGAATCCGGATCCGGTAAAACAACACTTACGAGAATGATCTTAAGACAGGAAGCAGTCTCATCAGGTGAGATTTATTATAAAGGGAAAAATACAGCGGATTTTACTTCTGAGGACGAGAAGGAATACAGAAGGGCCGTCCAGGTGGTATTTCAGGATCCTGTCAGCTCCCTTGATCCCAAAATGAAGATAAAGGATATAATAGCGGAACCCTTGGAGATATCTTCTGAATTAACTAAGGAAGAGAAATCAGATCGTGTCAGGAAAATGATGTCATATGTAGGACTTGCGGAGGATTATCTGGACAGGTATCCGGGTCAATTCAGTGGCGGTCAGCAGCAGAGAATAACGATTGCGAGGGCTCTGGTACAGTCTCCGCGCCTCCTTATACTTGATGAACCTGTATCTGCACTGGACGTATCTGTCAGAGGACAGATCATGAATCTTCTGAAATCCTTTCAGTCAAACCATAAGGTGTCTTATCTTTTTATATCTCATGACATTATAACTGTAGGCTTTCTCAGCGACATGATAGCAGTAATGTATTTCGGGCATATAGTTGAGTATGCCTCAACGGATACCATTTTGAACAGACATCTGCATCCATATACTGCTATGCTTCTTGAATCAAATGGCGCCAAGAATCTTGATGAGGTTGAATCGGATACATCCGAAGCGCCATCACATCTTAATCCTCCTAAAGGGTGTCCCTTTGCAGAAAGATGCAGATTTGCCACAGCTTCCTGCAGGGAGCGCATACCGTATTTTGAAGAGGTGGAAAAAAATCATTTTGTTGCCTGCCATAACCTGGAAAGCATACAAAAATACGACTTTAAAAAACATATAGTAAGAACCGAGAAACCGGAATATATCATATAAAGACATATGAATCAGTAAAAAACGTATACAGGTGAGGAAAAAAGTATGGGAAAAATATACGGAAATATCACAGAACTTATCGGAAAAACACCAATCCTGGAACTATCAAGATATGAAAATAAAATTGGGACGGATGCACACATTCTGGCAAAGTTGGAATTTTTCAATCCTATAGGGAGCGTTAAAGATCGTATTGCCCTGAATATGATAGAGGGAAAAGAGAGGTCGGGAGAACTTAAGGAAGGCGGTACGATACTGGAAGGAACTTCAGGAAATACAGGGATTGCTCTTGCTGCTATTGGCGCTGCACGGGGCTACAAGGTAAAAATAGCAATGCCCGATAATCTCTCTGAGGAAAGGATACGCCTTATTCATGCTTATGGAGGAGAGGTTATTCTGACACCGGCAAAGGAAAACATGGCAGGAGCCGGTGCAAAGGTTGCTGAGATAAATGAGCAACTGGATGACGGAGCCATAATGGGGCAGGGGTGCAATGCCAATAATCCCGGGGCGCACTATAAAACAACAGGACCTGAGATATGGGAAGACACAGACGGAAATGTTGATATTTTTGTCGCAGCCTGCGGAACAGGCGGAACAATAAGCGGTACCGGCAGATTCCTCAAAGAAAAAAATCCGGATATCAAAATAATAGCTGTGGAACCAAAGGGCAGCGCTATTCTTAACGGAGGCGATCCAGGATTACACAAGATACAGGGAATCGGTGGAGGTACAACACCGCCTGTTACGGATGTTGAACTGTTCGACGAAGTAATAGATGTTACTGATGAAGATGCGTACGAGATAGCAAGACTTATCCCCAGAACTGAAGGCTTTACTATAGGAATATCAGCCGGCGCAGCGATCTGGGCTGCAGGAGAGGTTGCCAAAAGGCCTGAGAATGCAGGAAAAAAAATAGTCGTTATAGTACCGGACAGCGGAGATCACTATCTTACGGGGGATTTATACGATTACTGATATACGGGAATAAACTGAGGGTAAGCATGATGAATATAAAATATAAAATCACAAAGGACAATATTAACTGGGAAGAGGTCGCAGGGGTGCTAAGAAAGGCTCATTTGTCAGATCATACTGCAAAGGAACAGCAGACAGTTTTTGAAAATAGCTACGCCGTCGTATTTGTTTACGACGGCGATTCCATAGTAGGAGTTGCCAGAGCTCTTTCTGACGGATTATTTCAGGCAGCTATATACAACGTTGCGTTGGATGAAAAATATCAGGGAAAGGGCATAGGAAGAGAAATGATGAAAAGACTTACAAGTCAATTGAAGGGGCAGAATATCATACTCTATACACATCCACAAACAGTACTTCTATACGAAAAACTGGGATTTAGAAGAGCAAAAACCGCTATGGAATTGTTTGACACAAGTGCCCAAAAGCTGGAATGGTTGGAAGATACCGGATTTTTTCTTCCGGAAAATTACAGATTCTGCGATGAATATAAAAGGTCTGATATGAAGGGACCTGCCTGGAAATATTCAAAACATAATAACTAAAACTTATATGGGCCTATAAGAACAGTGTCTTTTACAAATCATACGCTCTAAAGCATAATTTCAATAAAATCTAACAGGAAAAGAGGTATTGATCATGGGAAATGCATGCAGCATAGCTGAACACAGAAAGAAAACAGCAAGCGGAGCTTTGCTTGACGGATATACGGATGAGCTTGCAGAGAAATTCGCAGCTGAGGTTGGAGCTTCACCCCGTCCAATGGAAACGAAAAATGAGATAGACGAAAGAGGGGCATTTGTCAGACAGCCAAATGCCTTTATTGGAAAAGCCGGAGAAGGAGAAGGGGAGTGGAAGCCTGAGGCCGGAAGGTATCAGATTTACTGGATGAAGGGGTGTAACTGGTCAAACAGACCGGTTATAGTCAGAGATATCCTGGGACTAACCGATGTTATCTATGATATCAGAACTTCACACAGTGGACAGACAAACAAATACGGACATGGTTTTGGGGAGCAGGATGGATTCAAGGATCCCAGGACCGGTGCATACTTCCTGTCAGAATTTTATAAAAATGCCAATCCGAATTTTAAGGGCAGAGCTACAACACCGACAATCGTAGACATTAAGGAAAAAAAGGCAGTTAACAATGACTATCACAGAATGACTAACTATTTGGAGGTGAATTTCAGAGCGTTTCAACCGGAGGATGCTCCTGATCTTTATCCCGTAAAATACAGAGATGTGATCGATGAATTTAATGATTGGCTTTTTCCGCATATAAACAACGGTCATTACAGAATGGCATTTTGCCAATCGCTGGAAGCATACAACGAAGCCTTTGAGGATTTCTATTCATCTATGGATAAGCTTGAAAAAAGGCTTTCGGAAAACAGATTTTTATTTGGTGACTATATTACAGATTCCGATATCAGATTCTTTGTTACAATTGTGCGCTGGGATACAAGTTACTTTAGAAATGTGGGACCAATCCGCCGAAGAATTGCAGATTATCCAAATATCTATGCATATATGAAGGAACTGTACAATATACCCGCATTTAAAAATGCAACTTTTGTTCATGATCTTGTGCTGGGTAAAAGTGAATCGGATCCCGATAAGGATCTGTTTGCTGACTGGAATACAAGGATTGCAAGCCAGATCAATTATGATGAACTGTGGGCAGACGATGGCAAGAGAGCAAAGCTTTCATCTGATCCAACCGGAGATATTTATCTAAGACATCCAAAAGGGGAAACTGTTGAAGAATATCAAAGTGAGATATCTGTATCCCACTGGAACAGTTCAAAACAGGCTGACAGAGATCCCAGCAATCCAAATAACAGCATCCTGAGAGTAGATGCAAGTGTCAACCCTCTCAAGGGTCTTCTGAAGAACAATTGAAATTTATCTGTTATGTCAGTACATTGTTTCCTTAAATAACAATATTTTGAAGAGAGGCAGGTCAATAAATTATGGCAGACAGACTGACGGAAGAATTTGTTAATCTTGCAGAAATAGACGGAGTATCGTATCAGGAGCGGAAGGTTGCGGATTATCTCATACAAAGATGGTCAGAGATTGGTGTAATGCTTTCCGAAGACGGTACGGCTGTGAAGATAGGCGGTGACACCGGAAATCTGTATGGATACATAGAGGGGACGGGATCAAAGGCAAAAGAGCCACCGGTCCTCTTTTGTGCACATATGGATACAGTCTCTCCCGGACTTCGCAAAAAAGTAATAATAGGAACAGACGGTAAAATTACCGGTGATGGTACAACAGTACTTGGTGCAGATGATAGAGCCGCACTTGCGGTAATATATGAAGCTTTTTGTGAGATTTCAGAGAAACATTTGGGGCATCCACCTTTGGAATTGCTTTTTACACCTTGTGAGGAAGTGTATACAGTCGGAGCAGCAGCTTTTGATCATTCGAAACTAAAATCGAAAATGGCTTTTGTTCCGGATTGCAGCGGTACATACGGTGTCTATTCTTCGCAGGAGCCAACCCTTATATATTTTGAAATAAACGTTAAAGGCAAGGCGGCACATGCAGGTTTTGAGCCTGAGAACGGAATAAACAGTATAGCTGTGGCAGCTTCTGCAATAAGTAAGCTTAAACAGGGCTGGTATAACGAACATACGACCCTCAATATCGGAAGCATTAATGGTGGAACCGTAAGTAATGCTGTTCCCGCAGAGTGTGTTATCAAGGGCGAAATCAGAAGTGCTATCCATGAAGATGCTCTTGGTACCTGGGAAGAAATTAAAAATATTTTTGAGGAGGAGGCAGAACAAATAGGAGCGGATGTACTGTTCTCGGAAGATATACGGTTACGGGCGTACAATAAAGAGGACAGTGAAGATACATCCACAGCACTTGGCAAGTATAAGGCGGCACTTTTAAAGCGCGGAGTAGTTGCAACAGCAAAAAAATCCTTCGGTGGAAGCGATGTGAATGTACTTGTCAGGCATGGCATCGATGCCCTATGCATCTATAATCCGATGCATGATATACATACGACTTCAGAGTATACAACTGTTTCGGAGTTAATTGAAACGAAAGAACTCATAAAGCTTCTAATGACAGAATGAGCTTATGAAAATTTTATTAAATATTCGGTATTTTGTATAATTTCACCCCAAAATATGAGAAAATTGCCATGTAAGTGTAGTAATTGTTTCCAAGATACAAAAATGATATGGTCTTGGAAAAATGAATGACTTCTTGAACACAAAATTGTGTTCAGGAATCTATATCTTATGGAGGGTGATAGATATGAAAAACAAAGTAGAAAAAAACGTAAACAGATTACTTGCCGTATGTTGTGCGTCTGTTCTGGCTCTGACTGCCGGAATGGGAGGCATTACTGCCAGGGCTGATGAGCCTGAGCCTTCACCGAATGCATGCTGGCTGCTTAAGACCGGAAAAACAGACACTATTAATTTCTATACGGATTATAAACTTGATAGTGAGTATGCAAACAGCGCAGATGCAGTATTTAGCCTGCACCACGCAGACACGGCTGACTTTAAAGGCTTGAGCTATGATAAGGACAAGGATACTCTTGTAATGGAAAATGTAAAGATAAGAGAGGAGCATACAGATTCCAAATACATTTATGCAAATATGCCAAGATTCTTTAATATCAAGGGTATCTATGGTAAGGGTGTATCAGAGATCAATTCGGCGATTACAGATATTGATTTTAATTGTTTCAACGGCTATACAAATAACCTGACTATATATCTGGATCCCGGAGCAAGTCTGAAGTTTACTTATCAATATTATCAGGATTCCGCGCTTAAGAGTATTGAAGATAAACTGGTGCTTGGAGAGGGTGTAAAGAAAGAGGTAAAGAAGTATTCAAAAACAGAATCTGAGGACTGGACATATTATTATGAGGAATATACATTCAGAAGAAATTTAGATATAGCCCCTCTAAAGGCTTCGGCTAAACTGAGTTCTAACAGTATGGAATATACAGGTGCCGAGCTTAAACCTACCGTTACAATAGAAGGGCTTAAGGAAGGTACTGATTTTACAGTTGCATATGCCAATAATGTACAGATTGGTACCGGTAAGATAACCGTTACCGGAATGGGAAAATATGAAGGTTCCTTTGATCTTACATTTGAGATAACACCTAAGACTCTTGAACCCACAGATGAGAATGCAGCCAATTACAAGACTGCAGCTACAGATACTCCAGATGGTGTGGAAGCTACCTTTACAGGTGACAATTCTAAAAAGGATAAGAGTGTTACTATTCCCGATACAATTAAACTTAAGAATGGTTCTGAAGCTAAGGTAACGAAAGTTGATAATAATGCATGTAAGGGAAACAAGAATCTTACAAGCGTTAAAATAGGCAGCAATGTCAACGAAATCGGAGAAAATGCATTTAGCGGATGCCCGAAATTGAAATCCGTAACACTGCCTGCATCTGTTACAACTATAAGAAGTAATGCATTTAAGGGCGACAAGAACCTTAAGACAATTAAAATTTATGCCAAAAACCTTAAATCTATTGGCAAGAATGCATTTAAGGGAATAAACTCCAAGGCAACCTTTAAACTAGTCGGTACTAAGAAAGAGAAGGCTGCAGCTGCGAAGCTTATTAAGAAGAGCGGAACAGGTTACAAGAAAACAATGAAGATTAAAAAATAAGACTTTAGAATAATAGGTTATTCGTTCATATTTCAGTAGATACCCTCGTGTAGGCACGAGGGTATCTGATATTTTTGAGGGGGAGATTTATGAAAGACAGAAAAACTGACTACATCTAAATGGAATACCTTAGGGTTATAAGTGCTTTTGCAGTCCTGATGAAGAAAATACCGATTGTTAAAACCATTGTAAGCTAAAAAAACAGCCATAAAAACTTTCGTGAAATAACGATTGTTTTTATGGCTGTTTATTATGAAGTCTTTTTTTATAATCTGTTAATCCAGGCAAAAATCAGGTCTGACACCATGCCTACATCTTCCTTAAGGCTCTCGTCGATTCCCATACCCTCGAAATCATTACCGCTAAAGAATTGCTCGATCAGCTCATCTCGACGTTTGTCAGAGACATTTACACCCCTGCCTTCTTTTACGGAAAAAGCGGCGCGCATTGTCTGCTCCATTGTATATTCTCCACCGCTCCAGCCTTTGAAATACTCATCGTTAGCGATAGACAATCCATGGTGACCTGCAGGGAATACATAATGTGCGAAGGGAACCTTCTTTTCGCGCAGTGCCATTGCAAATAAGTAGCTGTTTTCAACGGGAACAAGGTCATCAGTTTGCGTCTGCCAGAGGAAGCAGGGCGGAGTGTTCTCGGTGACCTGTTTCTCAAGTGAGAAGTATGTAAGTTCGTTCTCTGAAGGATTCTCACCAAGGAGAGCCTTTACTGAATCCTTGTGTGTAAACTTGCCTGTAGTGATAACAGGATAGGAGAGTATCACGCCGTCCGGCTTATTGGACACATCACAAAATTCCGGATTTGTATCAGCAACATCGTTGTAGTGAACTGCGAGACTTCCACACACATGAGCACCTGCTGAAAAGCCGCAGATTACAAGCTTTTTTCCATCGATGCAGAACTTTTCTGCATTCTTTCTGATATAACGAACTGCACGGGAGATGTCGTTTAATGGCTGCTTCTTAAGAGGCACTGACATAGTAATGTCAGTCGTGTAGGAAAGGACAAACACATTCATTCCGCGATTATAGAACTCCATTGCAGGCAGTTCACCTTCATGAGATACGACCATACAGTAGCCGCCTCCGGGGACTACAAGCATGCAGTCACGCTTTTTGTCATCATCATGAAGATATGCAAAAATGTTCGGTGTAAAACCATAGGAAGCAGCATAGTCATACTCACCTTCATTCCAAATGTTCTCACGGAATTTTTTTATCGTAGGCTTAGGCATATCCTTAAGAAGAAAGTCTTCATCAGCATAATTCGGTACCCATTCATCAATCTCTGATTCGGAAACAGCTTCCTTAAGAACCGCATAATACGCTTCCTTGGCTGCACATTTTTCATGGAAAAGAAGAGGATAACTTGTCTCTCTTCTAAAGCCGGAAAGCCAGCTGTCCTCATCAAGAAGATTCCAGAAAGTGACACTGGTAATGTTTGCCTTACCGGATTTTTTTGCATCAAGATAAATCCTGAAAAATTCAGCATACCTCTGGGCCAGTGCTTTCTGGGATTCCGCTCCGGGATCATTGTTATGCATGTCGAGCTCAGTGATGTTGATCTTAAGCCCCAGTGTGCCGTACATCTCAAGCGCAGTGCGGTAATCGTTAAGGTCAGGGTGGTCCATCAGAAGATGAGACTGCATGCCCATTCCGTCCACCAACTTCTTATCAATGAGAGGTGTGAGGACATTTTTTATAATAAAGTCTCGCTTCCACACCTCGGCTGTTTCATAGTCATTGTAAAAAAGATCAACGCCCGGAGCCGCATATTTTCTGGCATATTCGAATGCTTTTATGAAGAAATCATTTCCGACAGTTTTTGTCCATATTGACTTTCTGAAATCGCCCTCATCAACTATCTCGTTGACAACATCCCACGCATAGATAATTCCGGGATAGTTCGTCTGAACAAAATCCAGGACGCCATGAATGTAACTTTCAAGTCTTGCAAGGATAGTCTCTCTGTCTGCAAGCGGAAAGTTTTCATTATATTTTTCGCAGAAAAACCACTTGGGGGTCTGATTGTGCCACACCAGAGTGTGTCCGCGCATAGCAATCCCCTGCGTTTTGGCAAATTCAAGATAGGGAATTGCATGCTTAAATGTGAGAGCCGGTGAAAGATTGTATTTTTCGGGATTGGACTTGTTCTCATCCTTGTCCAGATAGAACATCGGCTTCATGTCATTTTCACATGTAAAACTGTTGAACTGCGCAGTAAGAAGCTTCATATGAGCCTGTGTGTGCAGATTCCATCGTGATATTGCTGCTCCAATCTTAAAATATGGTTGAAAGGCGGTTTTTAATTTCATGTTATCTCCTAATATTTTCATGACCGCTGAATGTCATAAGTATCATCAAAATTGTTACAGCCTATTATCTAATATTTCAGAGAATGATAATACCGAATTATTGCCGATATATTTGCGGTAGTTGCTGAATATGGTCAGATACTAACCATTGAAAAAGGATTCTATAATATTGCTTAAGCGATGAGAAATTCCATTTTTATATATAATTAGGGTAACTTTATCACGGAAAATGGTACAATAGTAGATATAATGCGTGTATCACAATTGATGAAAACTGCGTGATTACTTAGTCGGGAGGATACTGATGAAAAAACAAAAAAGCATACTTAGAGGCGGTATCCGTCAAAAAATATTCAGTATGATGCTGATTACCATCATTCTGATCATAACGGCATATACGATAGTATTTTTTTATCAGACAAGCAGGGTTGAGAAGCTTGTAAACGATACTTATGAAATGCAGCGTCAGGCATATAAGGAGATAGGTCTTCAGGCACAATATCAGGCAATTCAAAGCTATGCAATGGAAAGCTTTAAAACGCAGATGTTCCATGCTCGAAATGTTCTGCTGATACTGATAGTAATCATTGTCGTTGCAGGACTAATTTCTGCATATTCCATTTCAGGGAGAATCATAGATCCTCTAAACACCATAACAAGGCGGGTGGCATCTCTGGGGATCCGGCACAGCAAGTTTAAAATGGAGGATGTTTACAGGACAGGGGATGAAATCGAGGTTCTGGCAGAAGCTTTTGCCAAGCAGTCTGAAAGAACGCTGCTCTACATTGACAAAATAAAAAGAGTTACAGCAGAAAAAGAGAGAATAGGCGCCGAACTGGAGATGGCAAGCAAAATTCAGGCAAGCCAGTTACCAAGGCTCTTTCCGCCTTTTCCTGACAGAAAAGAATTCAGTTTGTATGCAAGCATGGATCCGGCTAAGGAAGTCGGAGGAGATTTTTATGACTTTTTCATGATCGACGATGATCACCTGGGACTTGTAATGGCTGATGTTTCAGGCAAGGGAGTCCCGGCAGCATTACTTATGATGGTTACGAGGGTTCTGATAAAATCACGACTTCAAAGCGGAAGTAGCCCGGAGGAGACTCTTGAAAGTGTTAATAATCAGCTCTGCGAGAGTAATGATGAAGACTTTTTCGTAACTATGTGGGTCGGCGTAATTCAGATTTCAACCGGAAAGGGAATTGCAGTTAACGCAGGTCATGAACATCCGGCACTACGCAGAGCAGACGGACAGTATGAGCTTATAATATATAAGCACGCAATGCCCGTTGGCACCATGGAGGGACTTAAATTCAGGCAGCATGAATTTGAGATGAATCCCGGGGACAGCCTGTTTGTATATACAGATGGTGTCCCGGAAGCAAACAACTCACAAGATGAGCTTTACGGAACTGAGCGAATGCTGAATGCACTAAATACAAATCCTGATGCACAGCCTGAGGAGGCACTATCAAATATCAGTAAAGATATAAATCGATTTGTGGCAGGGGCAGAGCAGTTTGACGACATAACCATGCTTCTCTTTACTTATCATGGAGAGAACGGAAAAAACAATCGAAATCTGGAGGCCTAAGTTTATGAAAAAGCATGGGATTAAGCTTTATCTTAAAACCATAGGGGATATTTTCATTCCGCTTCTTCCCGGCGTCATCTGTGCCGGACTTTGTGGCGGAGTTGCATCCATCATAGCCCAAGCAGTCCCGGGTTATGAGAAAAACGAAGCATGGCGGTTTATATATCAGATTCTTACACTGATCAACACTTCAGTGATGACGTATCTGACTGCCTGGGCAGGTTATCGTGCCACTGAGCAGTTCGGCGGCACACCTATTCTTGGTGGTATGCTTGGAATGATCACAGCAATGGATGGGATTAACGTAATCTCTTCTGTACTCGGATTATATAATAGTGAAGTTCCGTTGGATTCCATCCTGAGAAGTGGAAAAGGAGGCGTGCTGGCAGTGATCGCCGGAGCGGTTCTGATCGCAAATGTGGAGAAGGTTATACGTTCGGTTATGCCACGTGCTGTTGATGTGATATTTACGCCTATCCTTACAATGTTCGTATGTCTGGTTCCCTATATTGTTTTTATCATGCCACTTTTTGGATATGTTTCCGAAGGTATAATATGGCTGTTTGGAAGAGCGTGTCTTTCCGGTAATATTTTTGTCAGAGCTTTATCCGGTTATTTTGCAGCAGCTTTTTTCCTGCCGCTTGTTGCTATGGGTATGCATCACGGACTTGTGGCTCTATACAGCGTTCAACTGCAGGAGCTTGGCTATATCACACTCTATCCGGCTCTTGCCATGGCAGGTGCGGGCCAGGTCGGAGCAGCATTAGCCATTTGGAAAAAGGCAAGAAAAGCAGGAAACAAGGAATTCTGCTCAGTGATCGCAGGTGCATTACCGGCAGGACTTATGGGTGTTGGTGAACCTCTTATTTACGGAGTTACCCTGCCACTTGGAATTCCTTTTCTTACAGCCGGTTTAGGCGCAGGTTTCGGCGGAGCATTCATTATGCTTACGCAGGTAGCCTCAACAGGTTGGGGACCGTCAGGTCTTCTTGGAGCGTTTTTGATGACTGCAGGACAGGGCGGCCGTGCAAGGAGCGTGCTGTTTTATCTGATAGCCCTTGTCATCAGCTATGTTGGAGGCTATGTCATTACAAATCTGTTTTATGGAGATAAGGAACTGAATGTTGAAATATCGCCTTCAGAAGAACAGGTTGCTTTTTGGCGCTCGTCTACATTTGCCCGTCTATGCAAAAAAAAGCCCCAGCTCGTCAGGGCAGGGGATGCTTTGATGGAACTCGGAGGACATGGTATGGCCAATCTTGCGATAACAGCAGCAGCGGATGGAGAAACAGTTCCCATGAAAGAAATACCGGACATCATTTTTTCGTCAGGAGTCATTGGCAGATGCATCGGTATCATGCCGGAAAATGGGCATATTTATGCACCTTGCGACGGTGTTATCGCTGAAATTGCCGATACCAACCATGCGATGACTTTCAGGATCGAAGATGGTATGGAAATCATCCTGCTCATTGGGATTGACACATTTACTCTCAGCGGCGAGGGACTTTGTCCTCTGGTTAATGTAGGAGAAAAAGTAACTGCAGGACAGGCAGTACTTGAGGCAGATCTTGAGAAAATAAATAATGCCGGCCTTTCTCCGATTGTCATTACGGTAATGAGTAACCAGATGTAGTAGTTTGCTTAATTTTAATGCTTAAAGGCGGAACCCGCGCAAGGAACGGGTTCCGCCTTTAAAAAATTTAAAAATGCTACTTGAGCATGGATGGATAATTTCTTCTTACTATAGATATTGCTGCCAGTGCACCGATAGACTTAAGTGTTTTTTCTAGCATGTCTGTTCTTTCAATTTTTTTCCCGGATCTTTTCTGTGCGGCTTCTTTTTCATAACTGTTCAAAATCATTTTTTCATACCTGCTTTCTTTCATAATATAATTGATACTTATTTTGTGGTTTTGCTTACAAACAGAATCTTACTCTGAGAATTGTCACAGAATTATCACTGACTTCATCCAAACATTAATTCAGTTGATGGACATTTGTTGGACGTAACTAAATATGATATAAATAAAGAAAGATTTTTTCACCAAAATTAAAGGAAAAAGGAAGTACTGCAAGAGGTATTCCTGAGGTTGTTGGAAGAAGATATGATGAAAAAGACGAAGCATTAGACGAGGAATACCTTTCATCATGGTGGATGGATGAAGCTACTACTCAATTCAGCAATATCTACTGGGCTGAAATTAAAAGCGGAGAAACTCCGGTTATTCGATGCTATTTTGAACCTTTCCCAAGAGGGCAGTTAAGCCTTGGATTTAACCTAAATTACAATAACGGTAAATATGAAATTGGTGACATTGAAACAGATTATAAAGAAATCTGACAGATAATATAAGATTTATAATTTTGAGGGGATATTATCGTGGAAAATATTGTTCGTCCGGATGACAGCGCGTATTCTAAGCGTACAAACGCTATTGTAACGCTACTTTTTTTGGTGCTATCAATTATGGTTTTTTTACCAATTTTACTCGTATTTATTGTTTCCATCTCTACAATGGAGAGCATTACTAATACGGGTTACAGTTTTTTTCCTAAGGGTCTGTCACTGGATGCTTATCGATACCTTATGGGATCCGGCTTCTATCTGGCAAGAGCTTTTCTCAATTCAGTCTTTATTACTATAGCCGCAACTATAATGGGACTTTTTCTGATGTGTCCGATAGCATATGCCATATCAAGAAAAGACTTTCGCTATAGACGATTTTTTCTGATATTTCTCATGATTCCCATGTTGTTTTCAGGCGGAATGGTCGCAAACTACATGATAAACACGCAGGTTCTGCATCTGCGTAACACCTATTTTGCACTGATACTACCCGGGCTGTGTTCTACCTGGTACATACTTATCCTTAGGAATTATTTCCAATCTGCAATTCCGGATTCGCTGATTGAATCTGCAAGTCTTGATGGCTGTCGCCATCCACAGATTTTTCTATTAATTGTAGCGCCTGTGGCAAAGCCGGTAATAATGACCGTCGCTGTTCTTCAGATGTTTACATTCTGGAACAGCTGGTATCCCGCACTTTTGTACATAGACAGTAATCACACAGAGCTATATCCGCTTCAGTATGTTCTTGTAAATATGGAGAGGAGTATAGATGCCATAACAAAGGATGCTCAGTACATGTCCGGAATGCAGGCAAATGTCGCTCCGGCAGCTACGATACGTATGGCAATGGTTGTCATAGTTGTATTGCCTGTTATGATACTGTTTCCGTTTTTCCAGAAATTTCTGACTACCGGAATGACTGTCGGTGCTGTGAAAGGATAACTATGAAAAGAGCTCATTTGCGTATATTTTTATTTCTTTTTCTTATGATGATTCTGGCAGGCTGCGCTAAAAAGCAAGATTCGGGATCGGAAGGTATAGTCAATCTGCGCTGGGTTACTTACAGTGGTGGAAGTATTCCTCTGGATGCCAAAAAAGTAATCGCTGCAGCCAATAAAGTATCTGCGGAAAAAATCAGAGTAACTGTAGACCTCGAATTTCAGCCAAGTGATAAGATCAATCTGATGATGGCTTCAGGTGAGTACTATGATATGGTATTTACCAGCTCATGGGTGAATGACTTCGATAAAAATGCGTCAGCCGGTTGTTTTCTGGATATAACCGATCTGGTTGAAAAGGAAACACCCGAACTTTATAAGACCATCGGAAAATACTGGGAGTGTGCAAAGATAAACGATAGAATATACGGAATTCCGACGCTTAAGGACATGGGCGCTGAAGAAATGTTCAGAATGAATTCCGATTATTTTGAAGGGCAAAAGGGAATGATAATTCCCGAAAGGATGACCTTTGGCGAGCTGGAGCCATATCTTGAGGCTTATAAGAAGGATTTTCCAGATAAATATCCATTGGCCATGGACAAGTCAGGCTTCCCGGGGTACCTGAACTGTGTGGAAAGAATAGTAGACGGAATAATAGTAATTCCATACGACACAGAGGATGGAGATGTAAAAGCAGTACCTCTCTGGGAATGTGATGAACTCACAAATAAGTACAGAACTTTGCATAGGTGGTATACAAAAGGATATATACATCCGGATGCAGCAACAATCCAGTCAACATCGGCAGATAAATCAATACCCGTAAGAGGAGGTGTTGCCTGGAGAGGATATCAGGGATATTCAAATCCTGAACAATGGGGATTTAATGTAAAGACTTCGATTTATGAGGGCCCGTATCTGTCCAGGTCAAGTGAGCAGGGAGCCATGTTTTCCATATGCGCTGCATGTCCTGAAGAAAAAGCCGTAGCATGTCTTAAGTATATGGAGCTTCTTAACACTGACCAAAAGTTTAGGGATATCCTTGGCTATGGGATAGAAGGTACTCATTTTGAATACCTTGAAAATGGGACTGTATTAAGATTACAGGAAGGATCTGACAGATATAATTTAGGACTTTATCAGACGGGATCATCCGTAAATGCCTCTGTTGAGTCTGTAAGCCGGACATTTTTGGCAGACCCCGATCAATGGGCGCAGGTTTACAAAGGCTATGATGAGGAAGGTATTTACAGCAAAGCCAATGGTTTTGCCTATAATCCGGGGAGTAATGAGGATATCATAACCGCTATAAGAGCCATTTACAGTGATTACAGTACCGAGTTATGTACAGGAACAAGTGACCCCGATGTAGTTCTACCGCAGATGAAGAAGCGGATGGAAGCAGCCGGAATAAATGAGCTTCTTGATGATGTCAACAGGCAGCTTGATATCTGGGAATCAAAGAATCAGTGAGGTTGCGAATATGTCTAAAAAGGATAAAAGAATGGGAATGCCCCAAAAAAGAAAAAAGGATACGTTAGATCTGCTATTTATGTCTCTTCCCGCATTCATATGGTTCATTCTGTTTGCATATCTACCCTTGTTTGGAGTTGTATTTGCCTTCAAACATTTTACGCCTATAGCAGGACAGTCACTGTTTAAAAATCTGTTTATAAACAGTCGCTTTGTGGGACTTAAGAATTTTTCATTCCTTCTCAGGTCTTCGGATATGCCGCAGATTATTTTTAACACATTGTTTTACAATGTTATTTTCCTGATTGTCGGAATTGCTCTTCCTGTACTGCTGGCAATCTGCCTGTCAGAGATACACAGTAAAAGATTTTCCGGATTTGTTCAGATGACTACGGTTCTTCCCTATTTTATGTCATGGGTAGTCGTAAGCTACTGCGTTTACGGATTCCTTGCAACTGATGAGGGACAGCTGAATCATATCCTGAAATTGTTTGGAGTAACAGCGATTCAATGGTATCAGTCGCCTGTTTACTGGCGTTTCATCCTGATAATTACCGAGCTTTGGAAATCAACCGGTTACGCCATGATAATATATCTTTGCTCAATCACAGCTATAGACCGTTCGCTGTACGAAAGTGCATCGCTTGACGGAGCTCGCTTTTTTGACAGGGTAAGATACATAACCTTGCCGCTACTTAAGCCAACCATCGCAACAATCCTGATACTAAGGATGGGTAGCCTTCTGACATCGGATTTTGGATTGTTTTACCAGGTTCCCCTTGATTCAAACTCCCTTCAACCAGTAACTCAGACTCTGGATGTTTACGTTTACAAAGCGCTCATGAAACAGGCAAACTTTAGCTTTTCATCAGCGGCTGCATTTCTCCAGAGCGCTGTGGGATGCATACTTTTGCTAATAGCGAACACCATAATAAAAAAGATTGACAAAGACAGTAGTCTTGGTTGAAAAAAGTGTGGGAAATAGCATCCGGATACGGTTATAATATTCCCATGAAACAGATTTCTTTATAATCATGTGAGGGGGACAAAAATGAAGAAAAGGACAGTACTTGCAGTAGCGTTTATGATAACAGGGTGTATGCTATCGGGCTGCGGAAACAGTAATGAGGGTAAAGCCATGACCGGTCAGCAGGCTGAAAATTCTGAGACCGAAAGTGCCCAAGAGAATGATGTTCCGGAAGAGAATTCTAAAACGGATAAGGCACAGGAAGATAGTTCTCAGCCTGGGGAATCACAGGAAGAAAACGCCAAGGCTGAAGATGCCAAGAACTCTGACGAAGGTGAATCTCAGGATTATGCTGACGCGCAGGAGGTAAACTGTCCCACATCTGAGAAAGAGCTGTTTTCTTTCATGGAGGGAGAATGGGATTTTGTAAATCCCGTCACATTAAGCGATTATGGGCATATTGAAATCGCAGAAGATGGTACGTTTACTTACGGATACACAGGAAAAGATGAGACCTGCAGCGGAGAATTTATATCAAACCATCTGTATAAAGGAGAAAAGGACGTTCCCCTTTCATTTACTATTAATGTGTCCGGAATAGATAAAATATCTTTTGTCGATACGGACTACTATGTTCCTGATGATGGAAAAGACACATCGGATACCAAGATTTATTACGGAAGCTGCGATGACGAAGATTTTATGTACATGGAGGAGACAGGCAACGGAGATTCCTTCATAGGAAGCGTACTGTTCCAGGACCAGAGCAGTGCAGACGGCTCATTTTCTCTTTCATCAAATTCTTTCATAATGCACAGAAAGAGCAGCTCTAAAACGGCGGTATCTGCTAACAGTGGCAGTTTTTATGCATGGATCTGGAAAGCGGATGACGGCGGAATCTGGGCGCAGGAGATGAATCCCCTTACCTGGGATGACGAAAATGAGTACACATTAAACCGCTATACTGCAGCAGCTTTTTCTCCTGAAAACATGGTATCTGCATATTACAAATACTCAGACAAGGTTGACCGTAAGCTTCTGTTAAACGGACGACGCCTTGGAATGGAATATCCAAGATACATGTGTAAACTGACCATCGGCTCAGACGGTAGCCTGGATGATATCGAGGAAGTCGATGATGCATTTTACGGCATGTATGACTTGGGGGACCTTGAACCTGAAATTTCCTATGATAATGGGATGATATTTACATACAACGGCGTAGACTACGATCTGTCCGAAAAGGCTGCGGGCACTGCTATTCTGGACGTTTATCCTGTATACGGAAAAGAGATTGTGGATTGTCATGTATCACCTCATACAAACGTATATTACATATTTGACAAATTCAGAGGAGAATTTTGTTCTGAGGCTATAGAAGGCACGAATCTTATCTGGCTTGATGATGATTTTACTACTGCAATTTACGCTCAGGGTAATGAGGTAAGAGACCTTTGCGGGGATCTTATGTTTGTTGCAGATGGTGATGAGATTGCGAGTCTTGAATTTGTCGATGGTGGAAAAAATGTAAAATGCTCCTCATATATAAACGGCTCAGATGAAGTAAAAGAAGAAGTATGCGAAATGCCTGATCGTCTCGATGCCGCAATGAATGCATATTGCATTTACGAAGATTCGGGAAGAGCAAGTGACTATAGAAAGTTTATGAAGCTCGTTCCTGATGATGCGAAGTTTCTTGCAATTACAGATCCCCAGGTGTGGAGCAGAGATTTGTTCTACCTGTCCGACATGCTTGAACAGAATGCCGTTAACTATGTCATGGTCGCTGCTCTCTACGACAATTCTGTCGTTGATGTTTATCAGGATGGTGAAAAATGCACTGCAACCGGGTACTTGGACAAAGGAAAAAATTGTATGTACAAGATGACGGTTTCAGAGACCATGCCACTATACACCATCAAAGTAACAACAGGTGCTGACGGAAAAGAAACTACAACAGAGTGGCCGGTAGTTGAATTTAGCGGCGAGACCTATCAGCACTGTAAGTTTATTACAGGAGTCAATGAATAAGGGTAATAATATTACCATTCACTCTGACCAGGCCTTCATCCTGCATTCTTCCAAGCTCACGACAGACACTGGAACGCTCAGAGCAGATGTACTGTGCGAGCTGTTCCCTGGTAAATGCAAAAGTGAGATTTGAGGAAGCTGTCAGTTTTGACAGCTTCCTTTTTGATTATCACTACTGAGAGAATCATAGACATATAATTCAAATTTTTAAATTTGCAAAAAACATCTCATTTTATTTCATATTTATAATATCAAGATATATTTATAATTGTTTATAACCATTTATAACTGTTTATAATCATTTATAAAAAGAATTTCTATTTATAAAACTAATAACAATTTATTTTTATACAATTCTTTTTTTTTCAGTCTTGTTGCTATAGAATGGAAATGGTATGAAAAAAACAAAGGGGAGGGTGTCATATATGCTCAAAAGGCTGAAGAAATCATTCTGTGTTGTTCTTTTATTCTTTTTTATTCTCATTTTATCGGTACAAAATAGTAGAGCGTATTCAACATATCCGGATGAGGATTTTGATACAGACAAATATTTCAGTGCTGAAACTACCAAAGAGGTAATTGATATTCTAATGAAAGCAAGGGCAACGCATCAAGAAACTGTTGTTATCCGTGCTAATCCATCCAAGGTTACAATAGAGAACCCCAAAGAGGGGTGGATTGATCTTGACAGTTCTATCTATAACTATTTCCATTATGGATATTGCGGTGGCTTGTTTAACGCTATGGATTATGATGTATTCAGTGGTCCGGGCTGCGAGGGGAGAAAGGCGGACAAATCTGCAGAAGGCTACAATTTTTATAAAATAGTGTTTACCTATCATGATAATGATGATGAGCTTGCCAAAGCAGATCAGAAATTAAAGCAGATTATGGCAGATAGCAAAGCCACAACAGATGCTGAAAAATTAAAATACCTTTATCAGTGGATGAAGCAAAATGTACCTGAGGGAAAGGATTCTGAAACAGGTTATCCGAGAAATTGTAACGGAATATACGGATGTTTATTTGGCGACGGAACGGGTTATTGCTGTTCAACCTATGCCTGCACTATTCAACGATTCTGTGAACTAACCGGAATAAATTCATATATAATTGGCGGAGCTTATATGTATGGCGAAGTAAGCCACGCATTTAATGTGGTTGAACTGAATGAAAAATGGTATGTGATTGACTATGCTTTTGATGATTTCCTCGAGGGAATGGATTCTATCAATAGTAGCAGTACCCATAAAGAGCTTATAAATAAGTATATGCCT
This sequence comes from Butyrivibrio sp. AE3004, assembly GCF_000703165.1. Taxonomy (NCBI): domain Bacteria; kingdom Bacillati; phylum Bacillota; class Clostridia; order Lachnospirales; family Lachnospiraceae; genus Butyrivibrio; species Butyrivibrio sp. AE3004. Next base: position 133,180 of record NZ_JNLQ01000001.1, on the reverse strand, counting down.
GGATATACATTTGCCAAAGAGGATTTTTTTCCTAAGGAACGTATACCTATTACCGAGGACATGGTTACATTAGAAAAAACAGAATACACATATTGTGATGATCCGATAAACCCTAAAGTAAATGTTACTATGAATGGTAATTCTCTTACTGCTTATTCTGACTATACTTTAACATATTCAAATAATTATAATGCCGGATTTGCTTTAGTGACAGTTACAGGAATAAATGATTATACGGGTTCTGTTACTAAAGAATTTAAGATAGTACCCAAATCACTTGACAACGTGATTGTATCTATGCCAAAAACATTATTTATTTGTAATGGAAAACCGATAGAACCGATTCTAATACTAACAGATACAAATAATTGCTTACTATCGTTAGATAAGGATTACTTGTTATCCTATACAAATAATGTTGATGTAGGAACAGCAACAGTGATAGCGACCGGTTGCGGAAATTATACCGGTACAATATCCCGAAATTTCACTATTTGCGAAGATCCTTCTGCTAAATCCGAGTCTGAGAGCGAATCAAAGGAATTATCCGAAGAAAAGACTGAGCAGATAGATAAAAAACAGAAGAGCAGCAGCATAACTAAATTAGATTCCGGTAAGAAATCCGTTAAAATTTCATGGAAGAAGCAGTCTAAAGACATTAAAGGATATGAAATTCAATATAGTCTTGATAAAAAGTTTAAGAAAAATGTAAAGACGATTTCTGTTAATTCAGAGAAAGTTACATCGAAAAATATTAAAAAACTCAAATCAGGGAAGAAGTACTATATACGCATCAGAACCTTTAAGAAATCCGGAAAAAACAAGATTTATTCCAAGTGGAGCAGCGCAAAGAGTGTTAAAGTACTCTGAATGGTAAGCATGTTTTTAATAAATATCAAAATATACTAAAAGATGTTTTAAGCAAGAATAGCTTCAAGGGAATTAAGAAGAACGCTACAATCAAGATTGTTTGCAAGGATAAGAAAACCTTTAACAAGGTAAAGAAAATGCTTAAGAAAGCCGGCGCCAAGAACGCCAAATTTAAATTCAAAAAAGGCTGATAAATGAGGGAAAGCTGGCGTCTTGTCACGGGAACGCCAGCTTTTTTTGAAGAAAAGTTTATTGTTTCTATATTTTCTTATGAGGGGAATCAAGAGGTGTGTCATTTCTCTTGATATTTATATAATACTGTCTAATTCGTAAAAAAAAGTGACTGGAGTGTGTTTTATTTGTGAACTCGTTCATTGATTCAATATTTCTAATATCTTTCCGGAAAATGAAGTGTTCTCTTCGTAGATGTCCTGTTTCAAGATATGTTGCCGGTTCAACAGTATAAATAAAATGGGTTTTAAAAGAGTATGAAGAATCTATAAATGTGAACAATATGCAATTTTTGCGTATTATAATCACATGTATAAAGGCGAATTGTGGTTATTCGCAGGAGTATTAGTAACGCAGGATTCTTGCTTGCATTTCCGATTTTGCGCAAAAGAAGTCATAGTTTCGAATTATAGGTAGCACAGATTATGAACCACAAAAAAAGTCTGGCAACAAGAATATGGATTGTTGTTTTGTTGGCGGTAATTCTTTCCACCGGCTCTTTTTGTGTTGTCGCTCTTTATCAGACTAATACCGCCATAATCAGATCCACAAGACAAAGAATGCTTGATATTGTTAATTGCGCTGCCGGTTCAATAGACGGGGATACGCTTGAGCGTCTTACAAAAGACAGTGTGAACAATCCCGGCTACCGAAGAGTTTATAATGCCCTTGCTGTTTTTCGTGATAACATAGAAGCTGATTCTGTGTATGGAATTAAGGCGGAAGATGACGGCCGTTTTACCTTTACCATCGATCCTTCACTGGAAGAACCTGGAGAATTTGGCGAAGAGGTTATAAAGACAGATGCTCTGGTAAAAGCAAGTAAGGGAATCAGTGCCGTGGATTTAGTGCCATATACAGATCGTTGGGGAACTTTTTACAGTGCCTACAGTCCCGTGCACAATTCATCAGGAGAGATAGTTGGTATTGTGGCCGTTGATTTTAGTATAGATTGGTACGAAGGGCAGCTAAAGGAACAGGTGCGTCGTACACTTTTGCTTTTCCTTATAGTACTTGGAATTGTGCTTCTGATGATAGGAAGTCTTTGTTATATACTGATAAGGGCTATAACATTGCCAATGAAGCAGATTACGGATACCGCGCAGCTTTATCAGAATGGAGATTTCAGCAAAAAGCTTGAGATTGACAGAGAGGACGAGCTTGGCGTTTTATCAAGAGCGCTGCAATCAATGGCGACGGCTCTAACGGAGCAGATAAGAGAGGCAGATGAGGCTAACCGTGCAAAGAGTAATTTCCTTGCCAATATGTCTCACGAAATTCGTACGCCAATTAATGCAGTTCTGGGAATGAATGAGATGATACTCAGAGAGTCCGCAGACCCTGAGATTAGATTATACTCTGAAAATGTCAAAACAGCCGGTTCAACGCTACTTGGCATTATCAATGATATTCTTGATTTTTCCAAAATTGAAGCAGGTAAGCTAGAGCTTATCCCTGAAAAATACGACCTATCATCCGTTCTAAATGATTTAGTGAACATGGTTAGTCCAAGAGTTGATGCCAAGGGATTGGAGCTTGTTCTGGATTTTGATCCTGATACACCAAAGCAATTATATGGGGATGCAGTTCGTATCAAACAGATTATTACAAATATACTTACCAATGCTGCCAAGTATACTGAACAGGGCAGTATCGTTTTCCATGTGGGATTTTCAAAAACAGATAATGATCCCGAAAATGTGCTTCTTGATGTAGCTGTTAAGGATACCGGTATCGGCATCAGGGAAGCTGATGTAAAAAAGCTGTTCTCAGAGTTTGAGAGAATTGAAGAAAAAAGAAATCGCAATATAGAGGGGACAGGTCTTGGTATGAATATTACCAAGAATCTTCTTGAAATGATGGGGGCTACCCTTGAAGTGGAAAGTATTTATGGAGAGGGGTCCAACTTCCATTTTTCATTAAAACAGAAGATTGTAGGTAATGAGGTGCTTGGAGATTACGCATCCTCATATGGGGAAAATCATGATAAATCAGAAGAATACAGAGAAAAATTCACCGCCCCCGGAGCAATAGTACTTGTAGTTGACGATAATGATATGAATCTGGTGGTTTTTAAAAATCTGATCAAACAGACCCTTATTATGGTCGATACCGCTGATAGTGGAGACAAAGCCCTGGAAATGATGAGGGTGAAAAAGTATGATATCATTTTCCTTGATCACATGATGCCTGATAAAGATGGAATCATGACACTGCAGGAGATGAAACAGGAAGAGGATAATCCTAATCTTAATACACCGACAATCTGTCTTACTGCCAATGCTATCTCCGGTGCCAGAGATGAATACATTGCAGCAGGTTTTTCTGACTATCTTACGAAACCTATAGATACGGATAGTCTTGATCTGATGCTTATGAAACACCTTCCGGAAGAGCTTATTGAGATAGTCCATAGTGATTTAGATGATGCCAATTTGCTTGTCCACGGTCCACGACTTGTATATAAAAAGCTGTCATTGTTAATTGATCAGAAGCTTATAGACATAGACAGTGGCTTGAATTACTGTGGCCGGGCTGATGTATATCTGGACTTACTAAAGGCTTTTTATAATCTGGCTGATGAAAATATTGAAGAACTTGATTGGCTCTATTCCAATGAAGACTTTGAGAATTACTCAATAAAGGCAGATGTTATTAAAACATCTGCCAGAATAATCGGTGCAATCAAGCTCGGGGAAGATGCATATAGGCTTGAAGCTGCCGGCAAGAACGGAGATTATGCTTATATCAACAGACACCACGAGAGCTTTATAAAAAAATACATGGATTACAAAAATCTGATTGCTGCGCTTAATATTTAAGTTTTTTTCTAATATCTGTTAGCGAAATCAGATCGTGAAGGTTGCTCCGAATATGTTAATCTTTGGTTCTTTGTTATGCATCTCAAACAGCTTTTCTCTGTACTGGTCATAGCTCATAGCCAGACTATGCTGTTCTTTGTGTTCTTTGCGTTCTCTATTTATTGTTAAATTCTGAATATCTTTGAATTTCATGGTAAACCTCCTCTATCAGTATCTTCATCAAACAACCCATAGGGCATTCCAAACATAATTCCCATGTACACCCAATATTTATCACAATCAAAGTTCGTTCTCCCCGATTACACGGATTTAACTCAGTTTTACACGGAATTATATAATAGTGTACGGATTCATAACAGGATACTAATTAAGCGAAAAAGGAGATAACAGATTATGAATGGCAGAGTTGAATCAGATCTAAAAATAAAGAGAAGTATAGATAAGATACTGGTCGGACAACCGATTATTCTTAGACAGTATCTGGACAATATGTCACAGAATACATGGATTACAAAGAAAGACTATGTACAGGCCGTTAAGATGTATTTTGATTGGCTGCGGGATGAAAGAGGAGTAAAAGATATAACAGTTGAATTCTTATCAACTCAGCTGCCTTTGGATATTAATGCTTATATGGCAAAGATCAAATACATAACAGATACGCAGGGTAATATAAAAGAATCATCTTCTTCAAAACAGGCTCAGGCATGGAGTGCCTTGAAATCTTTTTATGAGTTCTTATACATAAATGAATTTATAAAAGAGAATCCCGTAGCTAAAACCAGAAGACCAAAGAACACTGATGCACCGTGTCAGAAGTATCTTTCTCAAGAGCAAATGAAAAAGCTCATTAAGAAAATTGAAACAGAAAATAAAATAAGTTACCAAAGAAGTAAGCTTAAACCCAGAGACTTAACAATAATAAAGCTGTTACTTACAACCGGTATGAGAGCTGAGCCTTTAATAGAAATAAATATAGAAGATATAGATTTTGAACATCGGACGGTATCCACCATTAATAAAGGACATAAGATAAAAGAATTTGAGCTTATTGGTTCAGTTATGGAGTCTTTAGATGAGTGGCTGCAGCTTAGAGCAAAGATAATGGATCAACCTGTTAATGCGCAGAGTGGACCATTATTGGTCACAATATGCGGCGAAAGATTGGGGTACTGGGGCTTAAATAATGTGGTAAAAACCTATACCAAGCTGATTGGGATTAAAAACGGATATTCATGCCATAAGATGAGACACAGCTATGGAACTGCTGTTTACAGTATGACAAAAGATATCGACTTCACGAGAAAGAAACTGGGGCATAAGAGTATCAACACTACTCAGCGCTATGTTAATGAGGTTGATGATAAGCTTGATGATATTGTCAACAGTAAGCTTAGTGCTATTGTAGGCTAAAGATACAAAGAAGCGTCTACAGAACTGAATGTAAAAATACCGGTGATCCAGACTGTACAGCGGACCACCGGTATTTTTATTTATCCACTATATTGCTGATGATACTCTTGAAATAAAAATATTTGCTACGGTATATGATTCAGGAAACTCTATGTTTTATAATATACCTTACACAGAGCTTGAACATATAAAACTGTCTTCAATTAAAACGCACACCTTCATAGCCAAGGAAAACTGACTGTTGTCATATGTTCAGGATAGTTAATCTGTTGATTTAGACAAAACACGGATGAGCTTTGATATATATGATGTTTTCAAAGGGCTGGAATCTCAAGTGTATATATTTTTAAGGAAAATGGAAAGGATACGAATAAACTAATGATTTACGAAAATGTACTTGCTGCAGTAGGGCATACTCCAATGATACGACTTAACAGAATAGCAGATCCGGAGGGAGCTGAGATTCTTGTGAAATTTGAAGGTATAAATGTTGGCGGTTCTATTAAGACAAGAACAGCACTTAATATGGTTCTGGCTGCGGAAGAACAGGGACTTATAAACAAAGAAACCATAATAGTAGAGCCTACCAGTGGTAATCAGGGAATAGGCCTTGCCCTTGTAGGAGCGGTACGTGGTTACAAGACGATAATAATAATGCCTGATTCAGTCAGCGAAGAGCGCCGGAAGATAGTCAGACATTACGGGGCAGAAGTAATACTTGTCCATGATGAAGGAGATATAGGGGCATGTATTGAGGAATGCTTAAATACAGCCATCAGAATGCAAAAAGAGAATCCAAAAGTATTTGTTCCGCAGCAGTTTGAAAATCCAAATAATACCATGGCACATAAAAATCACACTGCTCTGGAAATAATGGAACAGGTTGAAAAGCCCATCCATGGTTTTTGTTCGGGAATAGGAACAGGTGGAACAATCACGGGTATAGGCGAGGCACTCAAAGCTCAATATCCAACCATCGAAATATGGGCTGCAGAACCTGAGAATGCTGCTATCCTTGCCGGAGGAAATATCGGAACTCATCTTCAGATGGGAATAGGTGACGGTATAATCCCGGAAATCCTTAATCGTGATATATATGATGATATATGTGTTGTATCGGACGAAGAAGCTATAGCCATGGCGCAACGACTCGCCAGAGAAGAAGGAATAATGTGCGGAATATCCAGTGGAACCAACGTTGCCGCTGCAGTAAAACTTGCCAAAAAGCTTGGAAAAGGTAAAACGGTAGTTACAATTCTGCCCGATACTGCCGAGAGGTATTTTTCCACGCCTCTTTTTGAAGAATAAGAAAGTAGCTTTTGGTATCTTAATAGGATAAGCAAAAGTTTCATGATATAATCAATGTATGTGACAAATTAGCATTATCATAAGTATATCCTTTTCAATTAAGGAGGTGTTTATTATGTTTGGCTCAAATAATTCCGAAAAAAGATTCGAGCATCACTCTATATCTATTGACTCATGCGAGAGCGGTGCATTTTCAAACACGATTAGTGGTGAAATTATCATAGATAGAACTACCGGTGTAAATTATTTGTTTGTTATGGGCGGAACCGATAAAGCTGGTTTGACGGTGCTCGTAGATGAAAATGGAAAACCTCTGGTTACCAAATTTGATGATTAGTGCGGAAAAAAGCAGGAATACCAGTTGCGGCGTTCCTATACAAAAAAGCTAGGAGCAGAGAGCTCTTAGCTTTTTATTTGCAACAAATCAAAATGCTGATAGTCTGTCCTCTTCTGATACATAATAGGGACTTGTTGTATCCACATCATAAATTTCATAGAACTTATCAAACTGACCCAATACATAGTTTACACGCTCTTTACCCGGAAGATGTGTATCCTCCACTGCCTTCTTAAGGCCATCCTGCGTATAATAGCATGTATATACTTTCGCATAAGTTTTGAAAAAAGCATCGTAATCAGGATTTTCCATATTCTCAAGAATTCTGAGGCAGCATTCTATACCCATAATATCGGAGAAGGTTTCACCACAGACACGCTTACCATCCAGAGTTATGCCATCTCCAACCTCTTTTCCATCAAAAAAATCTTCTATTTTCTGAGTTCGCTTTGTATACTCCGCATATTCTTCATCAGACATCCACTTATCATAATAGCCTTCATAGTCGTAGTTGCTGCCCTTTGGATCGTAAGCATGCGACAATTCATGCGCCAGCATACATCCCCAATATGCCAGTTTTTCTTCATATGAATCATCGTCCAATTTATTCTCAAGATATCCATCACCAATGACTATGCTGTTATTCTGTGAAAAATAAAATGCATTATCAACTAAAAATGAAGCTGAAAACATTTCCTTATCCGTCTTATCATTTACAAGCTGTTTATCAAGAAAATCATACATACTTACTTTAAGCGCTATGTAATTTTCAAGCGGATTTTCTGCCAGTTCCACTTCTGAAAAGTCATCGGTATGACCATTTTCACCTATATAGTTTTTCAGGTAAAAAATCTTGTGTCCTGCCTGCTCCTTTCCATGCACTGAAAGCCAGTCGGAATCAGCTATTACAGTCCGCATGGTCGTCTTTACATCTTCAAGTATCGTTTCCATGCTTTTAATAGTCTCATCATCAATATATTGATCCTTGTACGTTTTTTCGATTATATTTTTTCCGGGGCCAAACATTGCATTCCTTAGACATATTTCAAAATCTGCCGGGGTCACGTCCGGATAAACAGTGTTGAAGGTAATTCCCTCATCCTCCTTATCAAGTCTTGATAAGCTTACAGCCGCTGAAACAAGTAGATGATCTCTTATTTTGGAAATATTTTTCTCTGTATAATACTCACTCAGGAAATCTATATAATCCATTCTGGAGTAGAACATTTTATCTTTTCCAAGAGCATTTTGCTTACTAAGGATATCAAAAATCGGAAATTCCACATTTTTCTCTTCAAGTATTTTCGAATCTATAAATCCAAAGTATGTATCTTCTGACAATTTCTCCAAATAAGAGGAAATAATAACATCCATCTCATCTGCGTTTTCTACCATCTGCGAAGTCCTATCCTCATCATATCCAAGCTGCTCAAGATATCTTTGTATGGCAGATTTCTGCTCATCTGACATCCGCTCTTTTTGATTTACGGTCATGGGAGCGATGTTGTTTATTACATCTCCCATGTTAAAATCGACTACTCTGTACATGCCAAAATTAAACTGTCCCCAGAATTTTTCTGTAAAAAGTGCATATAGAGCATCCCTTGTTTCAATGCTGTCAATTAAGTCAAGCTTTTCCTTTATCGCATGCTTTGCGCTGCCATCCTGCCATTTTGCATCACGTATCTGATTATATACATATAGAAATTTGTAGAGATCACTATCTTCTGAAAGTGAAGATATATCTGTATCGAATATGGATAGGACTCTTTCATCAATAAGTCTTGATTCTTCTGTTACGTGTGAATAACTGTCATACCCGTTTTCTTCAGCTTTTGCCTTTGCAGTTTCTTTCCATTTATCATTAACCAGGGCATCAAAGTCATAGACGTATTCCTTACCGGTTTCTTCTATATTCGCTTCACTTTCTGTGTTTTCTTCAATTTTACTTTGAGTGATTTCGTTTGGCTGATCAGCCTCTCTTAGTTCAGATGCAGCACATCCTGATGCCTGCACTGCAATAGACATGATTAAAACAGTCCCGGCCAATCGGGCAGACGTTCCCCTTGTGCGACAAATATTTTTCTTTTTCATACCGTTTCCTCCTAATAATTGTTCCCCAATCAATTATAGCAATAATTAAGGCAACAATAATTTAGTAAATGTAAAAAAGCCGGGATCAGACTGTACGTCTGACCACCGGTATTTTACTATTACTTTTTAATAGCCTTTTTAAGCTTCTTTTTTGTTTTTCCTTTGACACCTTTAATCTTGACGGTAGCACTTTTATTTATCTTCTTAAAGGCGTGTTTGCCAATTTTCAGAGAATTATTGGCATTAATAGTTACTTTTTTAAGCTTTTTACATTTATAGAATGCTTTCTCACCAATCGATGTAACGTTTGATCCGATCGTGACAGATTTGACTTTCTTGTTACCATTGCAGGCATTAGCTGCTATAGCTACAACCGGATAAGTTTTTCCATTTACGGCAACTGTATCCAGACAGGCTTTTTTCTTGGAAGCAATCTTTACAGCGGTTGCATTGCCGTTTGTATCACTACATTCGTTAAACATGAATCTAAAATCTGTTACTTTTCCTGTTTTGAAGTGGTTTATAGCTGGCAATTGACGGTGATAAGATTATTGGGACAAGTGGAATGTCTTTTGTAGAGAAACCACCGTATTCCGGATGCCCTAGTGGTAAGATGGGGTTGCTATCCAGTATGTTTACGGATCCGGCATATAGACGTCAGGGAATTGCAAAAGAGCTATGGGTAACTCAAAGGCATTTTTATTTGGTCATTTTTGTCCTATATTCCTTAGGTGTCATATGAAATTGCTTTTCAAATAGCGAATAGAAATGTGTCCGGTTGGAGAACTGTAGGTTTTGGGCAATTGATGTGATGGATTCTTTGGTTGTTATCAGCTCGTCTGCAGCTTTTTTTAGACAAAAGGTCATACCATAGTCATAAAGACACATGCCTGTAAATTTATTCACGATTCTGTTGAGATAATCACCACTGTAATTTAATGCTATTTCGAGTTCAGCGCGGCTAATTCTGCCATTCTTTTCATCCATAAGATGGTCTATACGGCTGAAAAGAAGCTGGTCGTTTCCCATACCCATTTCAACTTCCGTGCAGTGATAATTAGCATTGGAGGATATGAAAAATAGAAGCTCACTAAGGAGACTCCTCATTTTATATGAGGAGCCAAAGTGTGGAAACATCATAGTGTTCAGCATTTCAGTCGCCATCTCATGGAGTGGTTTGCACCCTGATAAGCTCTTAAAAGCGGGTATCATATCCAGATATGCCTTGCGGTCAGGGTTATCCAGATCAGAGATGATGAATTTGTACAGATCACTTTTCATAAATTCTTTTTCCGAATGAAAAGAAGAATGTTCTGCTACTGTGAATAGCTCACCTATCATGCTTGTTGACAGTCCAACAAACAGAATACTGGCTTCAGTATCAAAATTTTCCGCATGTCTTATTCCTCTGTTTATGAGACAGCATGTTCCGGCTGGATATTTGTAATCTACATCCTCGATTCTTTGCGTTACAGTCCCACTTAGAACAATCATAATCTCGTAATAATCATGAAAATGAAGGGGATGGTCGTGAAAAGCCCTGTCGTGACCATAAAAAGAATCTCTTGCATAGAATGACGCATCCTCTGAAAAGGTAATTGCGTTCATATAGTCATTTTCTCCGATCCCGCTGCAGAATTCGTACGTTATCTGGTATGGTAGCTTTAATTGGTAATAATTTGACTCACTTCCGGTATTTATATTAAACGAAGCGTTAGGATTAGTGCTGGTTATATAATCTTTTGATATCTCTTTTAACATAATTCTTAACCTCAAAGCATTCCCATATATGATACAAATTTTAGCACAGAAGTCGGTTCGTGTCATTGTTTTGGATAGTCGAAAGCAATAAAATTTCAATCAAGACAGATGCATGAATCACAGTAAATATCAAGCATAGACACGAATTGAGTATTAGAAAAGAGGAATGGATATGATAAAAAAATTGAAACGACACTGGATGCTGCTATTGATGCTTTTGCCCGCACTCATATATGTTATAGTTTTCAGCTACATTCCTATGACAGGAATAATAATGGCATTTAAGAAGTATCAATACAACGGTGGAATATATCTTTCACCCTGGAATGGTCTTAACAATTTTAAAGCGCTCCTAATCTCAGGAAAGCTGTTTCAGGTGACAAGAAACACGCTGCTTTACAACATAGCTTTTATATCATTTGGTGTTGTATTTGAAATGGGAAGTGCAATTCTCCTTAACGAGATCATACACAAGACTTTTAAGAAAACAGTGCAGTCACTTATGTTTCTTCCATATTTCATAAGCTGGGTTGTTGCAGGAGCCATAATATATAATGTTTTCAACTTTGAGAGGGGAGTATTTAATAACGTCGTAACTTCATTTGGGGGAACTCCTTTTGATCTTTATAATACGCCCGGGGCATGGCCTTTTGTCCTTATCTTTTTGAAGTTATGGAAACAGACCGGATATGGTTCGGTTGTATATCTGGCGGCGATAACAGGTATGGATCAGGAAATGTTTGAAGCTGCTTCTATAGATGGTGCTTCTGCGTGGCAGAAGATAAGGTATCTTACAATTCCCTCCCTCCTACCAACGATGATGATCCTGGTACTTCTTGGTATAGGAAACATCTTCCGCGGAGATTTCGGGTTGTTCTACCAGACCGTTAAGAGCAGTGCACTCCTTCAGCCGATGACGGATGTTATTGACACATATGTGTTCAGACTTCTTATCGACAATGGAAATGTGGGAGTGTCTGCAGCGGCTGGTCTATATCAGTCAGTTCTATGTTTCATAACCATCATGGTATGTAACAAGCTGGTTAAAAAAGCAAATCCTGATTATGCACTTTACTAAGGAGCCTTTTTTGTTGTCGTGCGTATTTTGCACGACATTACAAAAACGGACATCCGACAACATATAGTCAGATATAAATTATGGTTTATAGAGGAGGAGAAAATGTCTGCTGATGTTATAAGCCTTACGGAAGGCACAAATATTGAAGATATAGGAATGCCTGATAAAACAGGTGAAAAGAAGAAAAAGAAAGTTAGCCGTGATCAGATGGCTGTAAATGTTGTCGGTTCAGTAGTAGTTGGATTATTCGCTCTTATATGCGTTTTCCCTTTTTACCTGATAATAGTGGCGTCGATAACAAGTGAGGCATCACTGATAAGGGATGGGTATCCATTACTGCCAAAGCTTTCTGAGTTAAGCCTTCAAAGCTATGCACTGTGTCTTAAGAATCCCGTAGCGATACTTAAATCCTATGGGATGACAATAAGTGTGACCGGTATAGGAACATTTCTTTCTGTCCTTATGGCAACAATGACAGGATATGTGCTGAGCAGAAAGGACTTTCCCTGGAAAAACCAGTTTTCATTTTTCTTTTTCTTTACAACGCTTTTTAATGGCGGACTGGTTCCGTGGTATCTGATGTGCACACGATATCTAAAATTTAAAAACAGTATCATTGGACTCATTCTTCCATTGATGTTTTCAGTATGGAACATGATCATTGCAAAATCATTCATGGCCGGGATTCCTTCAGAGATAACAGAGTCAGCAAAAATTGACGGTGCGAATGACATAACGATATTTGCAAAGCTGATACTTCCACTGAGCAAGCCGCTTATTGCAACGCTTTCGCTGTTTGCGGCGCTTGCATACTGGAATGACTGGTATAATTGCATGCTGTTTGTAACAAATGAGGATATGTTCACTTTGCAATACTATCTTCAGAGGATCCTGGGGAGTGCAGAGGCGATGAGGATAGTGGCTGAAAAGTCAGGGATAGCACTTCCATCCATTCCGCTTGAGGGAATGAAGATGGCAATGACTATAATCGCGACAGGTCCTATAGTGCTGTTGTATCCCTTCGTCCAGAGGTATTTTGTCAAGGGACTTACAATCGGAGCTGTAAAGGGATGATTAACATCTTATTTAGCACCCCGATGCAGATATGTAGTTCTGTATGAGTTACCCTTTGTGGGTTAAAGATTTAAAGGAGGACAAATAATAATGAGAAAAAAGGTATTGTCAGTAATTCTTAGCGTAGTTATGACTGCATCCATGCTTGTAGGATGCGGATCAGCTTCAGGGGAAACAGAAAATATAAACACGGAAAATGAAGGAAATACAGAAATAAAGGACGAAGCTACTGCAACCTCAGCATCTGTATCACTTGATGAGCTTCCTGCAAAAATAGGTGAAGGAATCGTAAAAGCCACTCCTGAAATGTATGGGGATGTTGATTTGTCTGAGCATAATACCGTGAATATTACACTTATAGGTGATACACCTGCTGCGTGGGATGATGTTCTTGCAAAGACAAATGAATATCTGGAGTCCTTTAATACAGATGTGGAAGTAAGTTTCCTCAGCTGGTCAGATTACCAGCAGATGTATCCGCTTACTCTTACAGGTGGTCAGGTAGATCTTATTTTCACCGCACCATGGTGCTTTATGTACACAGAAGCTGCAAAAGGATCGTTCTATGTGCTTGATACTGACTTTATTTCAAAGAACATGCCGCTCACAAATAAATATCAGGCAGCTGAGAGTTGGGATGAGACAACCATTTCCGGTCAGACAATAGCTATTCCTTCAAACCAGGCATCACCTATGGGCAAGATTGTCGCAATACGACAGGATCTTGCGAATAAATATGGAATCAGTTCTCTTGATAACTGGGACGATTACATGAATTATGCAAAGACAATTGCTGAAAAAGAGACACCGGAAAGCGGAATATATGCGCTGGCAGCTTCAGGTGATAACAACGAATTATGGGACGTATACAGACAGCAGGAGGATACATTCCTTGCTCTTGACAGCGATTACTTTGATCTTATTTATAACTATAAAGAGGGATCGCTGCCTGAAGCATCTGATATCAAGCTTGTATATGAGACAGATCTTTTCAAAAACTATGCCCATGACATGAAGGAATTGGCAGATGCCGGGGCATGGAGCAGAAGTGCTCTTACAAACACTGTTACCGATGACGATGCATTTGGAAATCTTCAGGGTGCATCAATCGCATGGAATACCTCAGTATTCACGTATATAGAACAGGCAGAACAGACTGAAGGGGTAGTTGGGGCTGCTTATGATCTTACAAAGGAAAACCTTGTTGGTTGTGAATGCTATTCAAACAATGACATGGCTATAGCTGCTGGAAGCGCTGATCCTGCAAGAGCTGCTATGGTTCTGGATATTCTGAAGTGCGATACATATCTTAACCATCTTTGGATACTTGGAGTAGAAGATGAGCACTATACGATAAATGAAGCAGGGGAATATACTGAGACAGATAAGGCAGGGGATTTTGCTGCATATGCGATTTCTGCATCATGGGCTATCAAAAATGGTGATCTTAAGGAAGCAGGCGGTGACCCCAGGGCTGAAAAGGTAACAGAAAGCTGGGAGGAAAGAGTAGTAAATAATCCCACAGTAACATTTGTATTTGATGATTCAAATGTTACTGATTACAAGGCAGCTGTAAGTGCCGTGCTTAATGACTATGTACCCATGCTGGAGCTTGGCCTTGTAGATGATGTGGATTCTACAATAGATGAGATGATCAAGGCTTGCTATGATTCAGGACTTCAGAATGTTCTTGATGAATTCAGCACGCAGTATGATGCATGGAAAGCAACAAGATAAATAAGACAGATTGAAAAGCCGCCATGTGCGGCTTTTCTAAAATAATAAAAACAAAGGACTATCGAATATGAAAAATAAGTTTGCATATGGGGCTGATCTTGGATGGATGACCCAGCTAGAGGACAGAGGATTTAAATGGATTAATGAAAAAGGTAAAAATGTATCCTGTTTGGAGGCAGTAAAGGAAAAAGGTACCGATTCAGTGAGATTCAGGATATTTGTTGATCCTCCAAGGGAAGGCTATGTTGAGGAAAAAGATGGGACTATGGTAATGCTTGGATACTGCGATGCGTCAAGGGTGGCAGAGGCTGCGTTAAGGGCAAAAAAAGCCGGTATGCGCATCATGCTGGATTTCCATTATAGTGATGAGTTTGCAGATCCTAAAAAACAGTATATTCCCAGAGCGTGGGCAGGACTATCCCATGAGGAGTTATGCAAAAAGGTTGGAGAGCATACTGAAAATGTTCTGAATATCATGAAAGATATGGATATATCTCCGGAATGGGTCCAGGTTGGAAATGAGATAAATCCCGGGATGATGCATCCTATGGGAGATCTTGAAAAACATCCTGTGCAGCTGGTCGAATACATAAATAGTGGGTATCTGGCTGTAAAAAGGGTGTTTCCGAATTGTAAAGTTGTTCTTCATCTTGCAAGCGGTCAGCATCCTGACTGGGTAATGCCATTCCTGGAAAACTTTTTTGATAATGGTGGGATGACAGATATCCTTGGTTTTTCAGATTATCCATACTGGTGTGACCTGATAAATAAGGAGAATCCGGAAGAAAATGTGGATTCCAGTATAAACAATTGGGCAAGGTGCATTGATATGTACAGAGATAAATTCCATAAGCCTGTAATGATCGCGGAAATAGGCGGACCGGAATATGAGGCACAAGAAACAAGACAGCTCATAGGAGACACTATCAGGATGCTTAAAAAAGTACCGGATAACGAAGGGCTTGGGATTTTTTACTGGGAACCGGAAGTATGCTCAGAAGTTCTTCCGGATGCATATCCACTTGGAGCTTCAAAGCTGACAAAGAACTATACCCTTCAGCTTACTGAAGCGCTGTCAGCATATAAAGATGCATAAATCATGTTATTTTAATAATGACGAAGATAGAACAGGGATAGTTGTAGAAGCACTGTCTGTGTATAAGTATTCTTAAATAGAATGCCAAGATGCTGAGTCAAGAAATAGCGCTTGCGCTGGGGGGGCAAATATCTTCCACTGGAAATAATGACATATTCTTTTGCGGGATAGGTACACAGGCAATAGGGCTTGCTTCAATGGGCTATAATGTTACCGCTTCTGATATCAGTGATGGAGAATTGTCAGAGGCGAAGGAAAGAGCCGAAAAGAATAATGTGAAAATTCATTTTGAACACGCAGACTTTTGTGCTTTGTCTGATACATTTAAAAATCAATTCGATATTGTGATTGCGATGGATAACGCTTTGCCACATATGCTCACAAGTGAGTCGTTAGAGCGCGCTATAGCAAGCATTGTGGACCAGACAAAGATAGGTGGAATAATAGTTGCGAGCATTAGGGATTATGATTCTATTCTTGCTGAAAAACCATCATATTCTCCACCGTATATTCATAAAACAGAACGGGGACAAAGAGTTTCTTTTCAGACTTGGGCATGGAAGGATGATAATTATCAGTTGACTCAGTATATAATTGATGATGAAAACGCGCTAGAAATCAGTAAGTTCGAGTGTGAATATAGGGCTACCCGCAGAAAAGAAATGACAAATATGTTTCTTTCTAAAGGTTGTACCGATGTGGCTTGGAAGTTCCCGGAAGAGACAGGTTTTTATCAACCGATAGTAATAGCCAAGAAGTAAGCAGGCACGTTCGAGGGTCTGGAGTTTGATTTCCAGACCCTTTTTTATTTTACAAATCTCTTATAATCTTGACGATCGTCTATAATGTATTCTACTTTAATTACGTTTGATTCATAGTAAGTCTGATAAACAGCCCAAA
Organism: Butyrivibrio sp. AE3004; assembly: GCF_000703165.1. Classification (NCBI taxonomy): domain Bacteria; kingdom Bacillati; phylum Bacillota; class Clostridia; order Lachnospirales; family Lachnospiraceae; genus Butyrivibrio; species Butyrivibrio sp. AE3004. The sequence goes on along the minus strand of NZ_JNLQ01000001.1, from coordinate 116,459 downwards.
GGTGACGCCATATGTGGTAAGCTCTGTATTTTTTTGGAAGATCTTCAAGTCTTCCGCTACCAGCTTCTGGATTGTTTTCCAGCGTATCAAGCATGAACTCGAAACTGTCAATCAGGTCATTTGCTACATCAGGACCGTTATCCGCTTCACAGGTATCAACCCACATAAAGAGGATATCCTTAGCTTCAGGTGAGAGTTCGACAGTGCATTTAACCATTTCTTCTTGACCTCAATTCTGCAAGGACATCGCGGCCATTAAAGTCAGGTCTTCCGGCTAGTCTTTTCTCTTCGATTTCAACAAGTTTTTCCCTAAGTGCAAGTGTGCGTTCTCTTTCATCATAGGTTTCAATATCCATGACAACAAGATCCCCCTCACCATTTTTTGTTAGGAAAACAGGAGACTTTGTTTCTTTGCACAGGTCAGATATCTCATTATAATTCTGTCTTATCTTAGCAGAAGGTCTTATAAGTGTCTGCATTTGACCACCTCCAATTTGTATAGCACTATTATGACTATATTATAACTTAATATTACTATGGCATCAACAATTCAGTAAATGGAAAAAGCCAGGATCACATAATTGTATTCCTTTTTTGTTTTAAATGTATAGTTTAATTTTTGCACATATAGGAGATAGAAGAAAAAAGTAATTTTCTTTGTTTTGTGATTTTTTATTTCATTATAGCGGTTTGCTTTATCTCCGATAAAACAGCATTTTTATAGACAGAGATTTTGAATTTAATTGTGTATCTTAAGGGCTATCAGATAATATACAACAACCCCCTCCATCATTAAGGTGATAGAGGGGGTAACACTAGCAGATCTTTAATTATTTTGTTTTTGCTTTCTTGATACTACTCCAAGAAGAATAAATCTGTTTGCCGGATACTGTCTTGTAAGCTCTGATGCGGACATAATAAGTTTTACTCTTTTTAAGTTTCTTCAATGTAGCAGAAGATTTTGCAGAAACATTTATTGTCTTTGTCTTGTTCTTTTTAAATGACTTTGCTGTAGAATATTGAATTTCATAACCTATAGCATTATCTACGGATTTCCACGAAACAGAAAGTTTTTTGTTTCCTCTTTTTATCTTGGAAATACTCGTTGCCTCAATAGTTGTTTCTACATCTGTTGTCGAAACTGGCGTATTATTGCTATCGACTTGTGGCGTCTTTGTGGTCTCTGTTGAAGTAGTTTCTTTGGTATCTATATTGTCGATGGCAGGAGTTACTTTTGAATCATTACTATCAACTGCAGGCTTGTTTTGAGATTCTTTGTTTTCGGCAGTTGATGTGCTAGGTGATTCATTATTACCTGTAGCAGGAGTATCTGTCTTTTCTGTAGCCGGATTTTCCTTTGGCTCATCTGTTTTTGACGAAGGTGTATCATTCGGTTCTTTATTTTCTGTAGCAGGAGTGTCTTTGGGTTCAATAACTTCCCATTTTGCATACAATGTAAGAGGATTGTCATTTACAACATTTTTGGCAAAATCCCATTCGGCTCCATTTTTATCGAACCAACCTATAAACTTGAAACCTTCCTTCGTAGGATTTTCAGGAATATCTGATGCTCCAATAGTTGTTCCTAAAGTGGTATATACTGATGTGACAGAATTTCCACCCTGAGAATCAAATTTAATTTCAACTTGATGGCATTCTTCCCATGTAGGAACAATAATGTGTTCTTTTTTTACATTGGCAAAATTACTATATTTGTCATAAACAATAATTTGTATCTTATATTCTCCAGTTTTATTGTTGTGATTGCTTGTACTTACATGACAATGATATCTTCCATCAGAAAATTCAACTTTCTCTGTATGCTTACTAGTATTTTTGTCATCTTCGATTTTGTAAGAATACATATCGACTGACTTGATAGCACTATCATCAGTTATGATGCAAGAAAAATCAAAACCATCAGAATCCAAATTTGATACTACCATATCCGAAACAATAGGCGGTTGCGTCTCCATATTTATACGAACGGTATTGGTCTTGAATTCGGTACCGGATTGCATTTTTACATATAGATAAGCGTCGTATTTTTTATCAAACTCAAAAGAGAGTGTTTTACCAAAGCTAAATGGATTCTTAGTTGTTGAATTTGAGTATGCTTCAATCCAAGTAGTTTGGTCAGCAAGCTTATATCTTATTCCATATGACTGAATTGTTCCGGTATATGATATGTTAGCACAATCAAAAAAGACACCGCCATTAACATACTCGTGTATAGTTAATGGTTCTCCGAAATTAACAGTTTCCTTTTCATTAATTGTTACTGTCCTTTGATCAAATAAAACATTTGAACCGCCACCTGTATTTATTGCATAAAAGTAAATAGGCTGTGAACCTGTCTTACTGGTGGAAATAGTGTCTGAGAAACCATGGTAATCACCAACATTAAATGCATTGTTTACATCAGGGCGATATTTGTCTGCTTTTATTACATGGCCTTCACCACTTCCAGCTGGGCCACCGATGTACACATGAACTTCGATAGGAGATGAAGTATTATCTTTGTCAAAAGCCCAACCTCTTACTTGGATATTGCCATAACCGCCATTTGCAATATCAGTACATCCTTGTGGATCATAACTTGTTGTAGCTGAATAGTTTGGACGTAAAAAAATGAGTCTCGAATTTCTGCCTGAAGTAGATAAGCTTTTCCAAGCTTTAGAAACGGATTCCCCCTTTTTTACAATATTTCCTTCAGCAGCATGCTTTCCACCATTATCAACTACGATGCCCACATGATCTGCATCAGGATTTCCTTCCTGATAATCATAGAAAACGATATCGCCAGGTCTAGCCTCTGATTGTGAAATGACGCGTGCTCCACATGAATTAATCATTTTTTTTCTCAATTCATCTGCGTATCCTTCTCCGCTGAAGCTATTTGGTATTGCATCTTCAGCACCCGCTAAGCGAGCGCAGTCTTCTACAAAATATGCACACCAAGCTACGCCATATTTAAATGTGCTATCAGTTAAGCCATCTTGAGCTTGGGCTATGGATACAATATCTCTTGCTTTATCGCCTGTGATAGTATATGTTTTCCTAAAATTTGCTGAGCGGTTAACTGCATATACAGTTAAGCTAGAATTAAATAGAATAATGAATGAAAAAATGCATGCAAAAGAAATTGCAAGTAACAGAAAATGATGGTGCTTAGATTTACGCATAGGAACCCTCCAATATTTTTTTGACTTGTGCAGCCATTTTTTTGCAACTGGCTGACATGTTAAAGTCCCTATAGCTTTGCGTCCTATGGTTTCCAGTTAGTTTGCTTTTAAAATTAATAATATTTTAAGATTTATAAAAATTGATGTCAATTGAATTATGCATTAGATATAGTGATATTTTGAATTGGGAACTTTCTAAAGTACTATAAAATATCATTTTTATTTATGTTTTTTGATAAAGCTAATTTGCGTAAAATGGATAATAAAAGACATTAAATCGGTAAAATTGTTATTATAAAACGTAATTATTTGATTTATAATTGTATAAAAGGGATAAATAGACAATGAAAAATGATCTATGAAAAATTGGAGGCGAAAGAATGATAAACGTCATGTTACTTGGGGTGCTAATGCTACTTATTTTTATTTCTGCTGGAAGTATCATGTGGAAAATAACACAATACAAACGAGCACCGTTTGCGCTTTCAGCGTTAGATGGTACATCAGTATTATATTTTATCTATTTTATCTTGGCGCTTTTCTTTTATGGGGTACTTTTATTTCTGACGAGCGCAGTAGATCAATTGCAAATAATAGAAAATTCATTTTTTCAAGCGGTATGTGAATTTGTTGCACCTTTATTAGTCAATGTGGTGTTGGTTAAAATATTGGTGGGATTAGAAAAGTTGATGCACCAAAAGCTCAACTTTGAGAATCTTAACGATTTTGATATACAAAGGCTTGAAATTTATGCTCTATTTATAAATATGATCATTTATGTATCAATGCAGGAATTAGTTATGGGGGGATCGTGTGCTGTGTTTATATTGGATATTTTCAAAGATGATATCGTGGCAGGGATCAAAGGAAACCCCAGCAAATTTTATAAGCATATACAAAATTTGTGCCGTATTAGTAGCTGTAAAGATATTTCGTATGGAATTTGTGTGCTCATCACATGGACAATATTTCTTATGATGATGCTTGCAAAATATATTGAGAAAAGATATTGCGCTTTATTTGTGGGATGCTATATCAGCGATATTGTATTAGCAACAATTATTCTCTACTGCCTCAATTTTAGTATATTTAAGAAAAAAATAGAGAATCGGAAACCAAAATGCCTGAAAGTATCATATGAAATATAAGCGAAAGAGAAATGAGCTGGGAGATAACTCCTGGCTTTTTTCTTTGCGTAATCAAACGTAATCGAATGCATTAAAAACGCTATTATAGTATCAATTTATTGCTGCAGACATCCTAAAAATGCTATAATAATAGCAATAGAAAGGATGAAATTATGGACTATATTAACTATATGTGGGACACCCCATCTGATGTAGCAATGAGACTGGCAAATAAAGTCAAAAATGTAAGAAAAAGAAAAAAAATCACGCAAAAAGAGCTTGCTGGAAGAAGCAATGTAAGTTATGCAACTTTGCGAAAATTTGAAAAGACGGGAAAGATATCGCTTGAATCATTTATAAAGCTAACAATGGAACTGGGGCTGATACAGGAAATAAACAATCTGTTTACAGAACCCGTTTATAACAGTATCGAAGAGGTAATTAATGCGAGCAAATAAAACATTAGATGTATACTATCATGGGCTTCATGTAGGCACGCTTGCCGAAACTCCCGACAAAAGAGTTGCTTTTCAGTATGATAGCGAATGGCAGAAAAATGGTTTTTCTATCAGTCCATTTTCACTGCCTCTACGAAATGATGTTTTTGTGCCGAATGAAAGGTCTTTAGACCGTTTTGGCGGGTTATTCGGGGTTTTTGCTGACAGTCTTCCTGATAGTTGGGGGCAACTGCTACTGGACAGGCACTTGGAATCAATTGGTATTAAAAGAGGTGAAATTAGCACATTAGAGAGTTTGGCATACGTTGGCAAAAACGGTATGGGTGCCCTGGAATACATGCCATCTAAGGAATCTGATTTTGATTACAGGAGTGCTGGCCTAGATTTCGATACAATAGAAGAGCTTTAAATGAATACATAAATTATCTTGAAAGTGAAGAATCCATTGAAAGAAAGGATATCTGCTATCGATGCTTTAATAAAGATGCTCTAAAAAGATATCTCTTATTCATGAAGGATACACTAAAGCTTAGCGAAAAAACCTGCAATCTCAGGATGACAGCAATCCGCTCACTTCTTGCATATGCTGCAGAGGAATCTGTTGAAATCACAGCACTTTCAGTAAACTCTAAAGCGATAAAAGGTCTGCCTGTTACACAGCAGGAAATAGAGTATTTTGAAGATGGCCAGCTCAAAGGATTATTATCAGCGCCATCTCAGGATACTAAAATGGGACGACGTGATCTGATGATTCTTATGCTTGGTTATGATGCTGCTCTTCGAGTTAGTGAGTTAATTGGACTGACTTTGGCATCGATTCACTTGGATGTAGAAGTCCCATATGTGAACGTATTGGGTAAAGGGCAAAAATACAGGAATGTGCCACTTATGAATAAGACAGTTGAACATTTAACGGAATATTTAATGGAGTTTCATGGGTCAAACTCCGTAAGTACACCGTTGTTTTTTGCAACTACGCATGGTATTTGCCATAGACTTTCTGATGATACCATCCAGAACATACTCAAAAAATATGTTGCCATGAGCGGTAAAAGCATTATAATGCCTGAAAAAGTGCATTTTCACATTCTTAGAAAAACAAGAGCCATGAATCTTTATCAGGCTGGATGCCCATTGTCATATATACAGCAGCTTTTGGGACATGAAAGCATTTCAACAACCAGCGGATTCTATGCGTTTGCAACACTAAAAACACTTGCTGATTCTATAGAAAAAGCATATCCATCCAACAATAAAGAAAAAACCTGGAAAGATAAAAGTGTAATGAAACAGTTATATAAGCTGTAAAAACTATGCCGATATTTCACGGGAAAGTCCTAAGTAGACTAGTATTCCAGAAAATATCGGCATAATTAATTTATCGGTATAAGTAGTGCTATGACGATATCGTCATAGTACTACTAACGCGATTGAAAGCCTGAATTCATGCTATCGCAGACTGAACAAGCAAAGAACTGTATTTCCTAGCCCTCAGGCGCTGATGAAGGCTCTTTATCTTGCTACATTTGAGGTTACCAAGAAGTGGACCATGCCAATCAGAAACTGGGGTAGAGTTCGCGGTGAGCTTTCAATCATGTATCCTGGCAGACTTTCAGATTAACGATTTAAACCTCTATCTCATTTGGGATAGAGGTTATTCGTGCAAATTTGAATTGATCCTTGGATTTATCTGCTGATTGTTTTCAAGAAGTCATGAATAATTCCGTTGACTTGATCCGGCTGATCATCGTTTGCATTATGTGCTGCCTCCCGAATCAGGATCAGCGGAAATCCGGTCCGCCGTGACCATTCCCTGTTATATGCAGCCACCTTTCCGACTTTATCCTTATCACCAAGCAGCAGAATCGTTCTGCATGGAATATCAATATGTTTGTTTTCGGGAATGAAAGCCGCTTCACCGACATACAGTAGGCGGCACAGTTCATTCTTTGTGTAAGAAGACAGCATGGCGAGCATTCGTTTGCGGGCTGTCTCTGTGGCTCCGCATATCTTTGCCATCGAAAATCTCAGCAACTGATCAGGAAACATTCTGCACATCCATTCTAATTGAGACAGCCAGAACATATCTGATTTCGAGTAATAATCTCCGAAAGGTACACTGTCAACCGAAATAAAACCGGCTGCCCGGGCTGGATGCTGATCGATATAATACTGGGCAATCATACCTCCCAGTGACTGTCCGATGAAGACCGCCTGATCCACACACTCAGTTTCAAGAATGCGGTTCAGTTCATCGCTGACATTGGCATATGAAAAGGAATCATAGGGTCTTGACTTCCCGTGGCACGGGCAATCCCATACCAGGACTTTGATCTTATCCCAGAAAAACAACAGCTGCGGCTCGAACAGCCGATGATCCGCACTCAGCCCCGGAAGGAACACCAATGAGACAGCACTCTCAATCTCATTTGTCCAATAGTACGTTGTTCCGTGATCAGAAGATATATTTTTTTCATTTAAACCAGGCATGTTTTTCTCCGTAAACTCCGATTTATCGATTGCATATACAAATAATCATACTACAATCCTTGGTACAATCACAAACTGATATTGACTTATATCTTTAATAAATGTATAGTCAGAAAAAGGAAGCAACCAGTCTGATTGCTCCCTCATAAATCTAAATTATCATAGAATACCCATATTTACAGAAAAAATTTCAAACTCTCGGTTCAGCTATTAAAATGTACCTATATCTATATTCAATAAGCCTTTATGATATGCACGATGGCACTCTGGACATAGGGTAATTATATTATCTGGAGTGGATGGACCACCTTCACAGACCTCAATCACATGGTGTCCATGAGCGTCTTTACATATTTTTCCGCAAACAAAGCAAATATAGCTGTCTCTCTCTTTTCCGGCTTTTTGCGCTTTGATATGATCATTATCCCGTGGAAAAAACTTTGCCATTAGTCATCCTTTCGACCTAATGCTTTTGCTATCATGCCAGGTAAACTCTTTTTATCTCCTTTAAGGTAAGCACCATGAGCATCAGGCGCAATTTTTCTCTTTAAATTCATAAATCCAGAAGTCATTTTGTCAGCTTGCTCATCAGTAAGGTTGTCCACTTTATACCATACGGATTTATCTTTAGGGGTATTAGCTTTTTTGCTCGGACAATTCCTGGCATCGTGACCTGAGCCGCCGCAATAGCTACATATTCTTTCTTTCGCCATAGTTTGTCACCTCTATCATCAAAAAGTCCCCATTTCTACTGAGCCATCCTCGGATTTTGTTTTAATAACGCCGTTTCCCTGTGTGATCAATATGCTATTATTTGACAGCCGGGGCAGTCCTTCATCATCTATGTCATAATGAAATATCTCTACGTCCTCATTTTTCCGGCGTACAGCTATGTTATTATCCCATACATTCAAGACAGAATCTCCTTTGTGAAGTATTCCAATTTCTATTTGCATACAAGCACACTCCTCTCCTGGGTTAATACTGAACCTATTGAATAAAAAAGACATATTTGATTGCTATAATACATTTTATCGTAGCTGGTAGGCATCATTTCTAAAACTTTTCTTAATTAATCATTCTGAAAACTACGACCGTCGCAATAATAGCGGCCTTTTTCTTTGCAATCAAATAGGCATTTTATTGTAAGTCCATTATAAAATTGGAGCATAAATTAAAATTAGAAATTTATTCCAAATTTAGACATATTTTGTCCAATGTGGATTTTATAATTTAAAATATAGAATAGAAAATAGAAGCAATCGTCTTTCAAGGAGTAGCCATGTTCCATCCGATCAAAGAAAAAAATATGCAGGCATTAGCAGCTTATCAGAGACAGCTATGGAAGAATCCTAAGCTCACCTTTTTATTCTTTGAGCTAACGGACAGATGTAATCTGAACTGTATGCATTGTGGAAGCAGTTGCTTAAATACTAATGTGACATACCTTGATTTTGAAGTGATTAGTAGGATTTTGAAGGGAGTATCCGAGCGGTATGATTCAAGCCAAATAATGATATGTGTTACCGGCGGAGAACCGATGCTTCATCCGGATTTTATTAGGGTAATCGAAGCATCTCATGATCTTGGATTTCCGGTAGGAATAACCACAAACGGAACGATGATAGATGATGGAATGGCGAAGAGCCTTAAAAAAGCTGGTCTGGATACGGTAGCGATTAGTATTGATGGTTTAGAAGCGGCACATGATGCTTTTAGAAGGAGCCCCGGTGCATTCAGGAAAGCGATGCAGGGAGTAAGGGCGCTTAAACGAGCTGAAATAGAGCCGCAAGCGCTTACTGTTATCCATAAAAACAATTTTGACCAGTTAGAGGATATTTATAACTTTGTTAAAGCAGAGGATTTTTATTCCTGGCGTGTTGTAAATATGGATCCTATAGGCAGGGCAAAAGAGCATGAAGACTTACTCCTTAATGGAGAACAGTTGAAAGGATTATACGATTTTATACATGAAAAACGTTTTGATCCTGACAATGATATGGATGTTACGTATGGCTGCTCACATTTTGTTACATATGAGTATGAAGACGAGCTTCGTGATTACTATTTCCAGTGCGGAGCTGGTACAAAAATAGCAAGCATCTGTGCTAATGGTGACATTGCTGCTTGTCTTGATATTGTAAGAAGACCTGATCTTGTGCAGGGGAACGCATATAAAGAAAGTTTCTGTGATGTATGGGAGAAAAGATTCGAGACTTTCAGACGGGATCGTACTGCTGAAAGTGCTGTTTGTAAGGATTGCCAACATAAAAGTGTTTGCATGGGAGATTCTGCACATACCTGGGATTATGATGCAAATGAACCACGGTATTGTGTTTCAAAAATGATAGGAGATAGAGCGGAATGACTATATAGATATGCATGTGTTGTAGTGAGGAATTTTCATAAAAGAAGGAGTTTTACGAATGCAGATAGTAATACCAGAAACAACCAAGGAATACTATATCGTTACGGATAAGGAAGAGATATATTTAAAAGCTCTGGATTTGAAGCTGGATAATGCGATCTTATTTACAGGAGAAAAATTTGATGCAGAAGATGTGGCCTTTTTTAATCAAAGTCCTAAGGCAATCGCTTTTATAGTCTTTTGTACAAACACCAGTAAATGGCTATCTGGACTGAAAACTCAGCTATATGATAAAGACAACAAGCTGTGTGTGACCTTACAGGATGGGAATCTGTTGGGGCAGGAAATTTCATATGCTTCTGTTGAAACGGTAGTCAAAAATCTAAAAGGAATAATAAAAGCTACTGAACAACAACTGAGATATCGTGGTTATGTCTCCTCACAAGATTATGAGAACAGATGCGGTAATTGTCAGTCGGAGCTTTTGCCTGGAGAAAAATACTGTAAGTATTGCGGAACAAAAAGAGGAGAAGGTGCATTTAGTCCTTATCTTAACTCAATGACTGGTTTATATGGGCCTCCGATAATCACTACTTATAAATGCAAAAAGTGCGGTAAACAATTTGATGAATGGACGATTGGACGAAGTAAAGTGAAGTATTGTCCTGAGTGTGGTGAAAATGTGAGAAAAATCGGCGAAAAGGAGTATTAGTGTTATGAACGATATCATACGTTAGAAAAGAAGACTGCAAGTGAAATAATGTCCTGTACCCAAAATAAAACTGAATGCATAGCTAAAGCGAACCCACTTCCAGAACCTGTTGATTATTATGAAGCAATATTTGATGTTGAAGATAAGCAAGCATCTGCCAAGTATGAACTTGGATCAAGACCTAATAAGCTGTATAAAAAAATAATCTCTGATTCTTTAAAATCTGCAAAGACTAATAGGGTTTTAACTCCGGTAACAGAACTGTATTCCATGATAATCCTCTCTGAACTGTGCAATGGAAAAACTAAAGAAGAAATACTTAATGCATTAAAAATGGAGGCACATGAAACGGCACATATAGGAAAACTTATCAGGGATGCAGTGATAACACCTAAAGGATATGGCTCTTGTATGTGTGAAATGAATTCATCACTATGGATAGATAAGTGCATGTATCCACAAAAAGAAAACCTTACAAGCATCTTCGACAGAACTGGTTTTGAATCATATAGTACAGTTATGGGCGATCCCGCAACAGATAATGAAATTGCTAAATGGCTTACAGATAAGACTGGTGGATTTATGGATGCGGAAATTACCAGAATAAAGTCAAAAAATGAAGATGCCTTCTATCTATTTTCAACCATAATGCTCAATGGAAAATGGATGAATGAATTCCGAAGGGAAGAGAATATACAGGATTATTTTACGATTGATAGTGGAAATAAGATGAAACAGGAGTATATGTGTGACATAGACTATACTTTCATTGGGCAGGGGTCCTGCTTTACAACGTATTCAAAATCTCTACATGGCGGTTATATAACTACTTTTGTCCTTCCAGACAGAGAAAAAACGGTAAAAGATGTTATCAATAGTGAGGATGGTTTATTGGCATTGGCTACAGGTTACACTCCAAAGCATACTTCATATATAGTACATGTACGGATTCCTAAATTCAGGGTATCAGAAAGGATAGATATGATAGACATGATGAAAGGTATGGGCATAAAATCGGCCTTTTGCAAGGATGATGCCGATTTTTCTGAAATAGTAGGGAATCCCATAAATGCATTTCTGGTAAAAGCAGAACAGAATTGCTGCTTTGAAATTGATGAAGAAGGTGTCAAAGGCGCAGGTCTTATTGAGTGTGGAGGTGCTTCTGGGTGTTCTCTTTTAGAATCGCAAAAAGACTATTATTTTTATCTGGACAGACCTTTCCTATTTACGGTAACCCAAAGGCTTGCAAATCCGATATTTACTGGTGTTATATATAGTCCTGCTGAATAATTTAGATAGATTTTATGAAATAGGGCAATCGAATAATTTATAATAAGTAATGGAGTACCAAAATGTGCTCCATTATTTTTATCTTTTTATAAAAATGGACAATTCATGTCCAGATTGACTGATAGTATCTAAGTAGACAATAGATCTAATGAGGTAGAGAAATGTCAGAAGATAAGGAAGGTAAGAGCAACCGTGCGTTATCAATATATTCACGATTAATGAATGGTCGTATCATCTATAAATCACAGGAAGCTGAGCGCTTTTGTGTATCTGAAAAAAGTATACAACGGGATATAGAACAGATACGGGAATTCCTCGACAATCAGGCTGCTACAGACGGTATTCCCAATAACCTCATATATGATTACATGAAAAGAGGATATGTAATCGAACAAGCAGAAGATGCTCATTTTACAAACGATGAAATCCTTGCTACATGTAAGATTCTACTTTCAAGCAGAGCTTTCCCTAAAAAAGAAATGAATTCCATTCTGGATAAACTTATAGCGTGCTGTGTCCCGGTAAAAAATCAAAAGGTTATATCGGACCTTATACTAAATGAGAGATATCACTATGTGGAGCTTACACATAAGCAGATTATCCTTGATAAGATGATGCTTTTGGGAAATGCTATTGAGTTTCAGTATGTAATAGAGTTTGAGTATCAGGGAGTGCAGGGTCATTCACCAAAACACAGGGAAGTAGAACCTTTGGCAATAATGTTTTCCGAGTTTTACTTCTATCTTGCAGGAAGAATCAGAAATATAGATAAGGAAACTGCTTTTGCAGATCCCAACGATGCCTTTCCAACAATATATCGTATAGACCGCATTAGAAATTTGGCTGTTACAGAGGAACATTTCTCTACTCCATATAGGAACAGATTTGAAGAGGGTGAATATAAGAAGAGAATCCAGTTTATGTTTGGAGGGAAACTTAGAAAAGTGAAGTTCAAGTATAGCGGATATTCATTGGATTCCGTTTTAGACCGACTCCCGACAGCAAAGGTAACCGGTGAAGAGGACGGAAAGTACGTCATCGAAGCAGAAGTCTTTGGAGATGGAATTGATATGTGGCTTCGAGGACAGGGCGAGAATGTAGAAGTGATGTGATAATTTAGGGAGACACTAATGAAAATCTCAGACAAGCAGGTAAAAATCGAAATTATTTCAGATGATCAGAAAAGGTATAAAGATGTAAAACAGTCTATTTTTGAAATTGAAGAAGAAATCAAGTCTGTCTCACCACATGCTGATGATATGGATTATTATATGGCAATAGCATCAGGCGTAATATGTGGATTGATTGATAATCTTTGGGTTGGTGAATTCGGCCTTGCTGGAGGCAGAGAAATAGCTAGTGACAAGGCTGAAGAATTTGTCATGAATGTTTCAAAGAAATTAGGTTATGAAGGAGATAATCTAGGTAATGCCGTCCATCACCTTGAAAAGAAATTTGGCTTACCTGCAGATAGCAATACCCCTGATTTTGGTGGTGGTCTGCAACATCATCTTCGTGATTTTGCGCACCATCCAACAGTTCTTGGACTATTCTTTTCATTGCTTACACAATTTACCTACATGTCATATGGAACGGATACAAATGGCCTGTTTAAAATTGTTCCTGTAAGAGAAAACGGTTTGGAGTTCATAGGAGAAACCCTACCTGAAAAAGTATTCAATGGAACTGTTATCTGGGTATTTCATTTAATCAGTGATTTGGTTGGTTCCCACACCACTGCTGGTTTGAGTGGTGGGACGGGAATCCCGGGACCTATTCTATCTATGGCCAAGGAAATATCAGTACTTCCTGTTTTTAGAGAAATTTGTATAGATGATCAGAGCCTTTCCGCAGTTCTGTCAAAACTATTTAATGGAACTCTCCTTGCAAAGCATGATGCAGAAGGAAAAGTAATAAAGGATGCTATTTTAAAATTTGATTTCAGAGGCGAATTAGGTTTTCTTCATGAGGTAGGAAAACAATCTGTTCCGGTTATTGTTAATGATTGCATAGTCAGAAGCTTTTTCTTTATCCGAAGATTTGCTAATGAACTTGAGGATAATGAGATTACCAAAGTAAAGGATTTGAGCAAGATTGATTTTGATAATGTAAAACCGTGGAATAATCCTACTTTGTCGAGAATGCTTTTTGTATCTTCGGGTGTCTTCTGTACGATGGACTTTGCTGATGCAATTATTTCTAAGAAATATTTTATATCAGTAAATTATGTAGGAATCGGTAGATTTACAGTAGCTGTTGGATCCGAGGTTGTTGACGTCCTAAAAATAAGGGACTTAAAAAAAATTAAGAAGATGTATGAGCATATAGAACTATACACATACACTTCGATAGATAAAAAAAAATATGAAAGGCTGGTAAATGATATGGATATAGATAAGTTTGGACTAACATTAGAACAGACAGAAATTCTATATAACCTGGAATACTACAAGACGCTTAATGACATAGAGAAAACGAAAGTGCTAATTAATAATGAAAAAGTTACCGAGCTAAAGACCGCATGGCTAGATGAATGGAAAAGTTTCATAACAGTAGGTTTTCCAGGATTCATGAGAGATGATAATGCAGTTATTCATTGGTATGAGAAGGATGAATTGCTTTCTATTATAAACAATAATACTCCTGAAGAAGTATGGCTAAGATTAGTACTGCTTGAAGCTATGCTTTTTGAACCATATTACGCGCTTGGAGTAGAAAAAGATAAGAATGGCAAAGATGTTCCAAGCAAAAAGTATAAGGATTTACAAAATCCGGTAAATGGTTATAAAAAATCTGAAGGAGATAGGTTTCTTGAGGAATTATTCGCAGGAAAGTCCTTCTATGAACAAGGTTATATAAAAAGACTTAGAAAGACTTATGAAAAATGCTTGAGAGAACTAAATGAAGTATTGAAAGCTACACTAACCGGCTTTGGAATTACTGCGGGAATTGTACTTGTTTCTGTTATTACTGCTGGAATGTTCGCTCCTGCCATAGCGGTATTATTGGTTGGCTCCAATTTTGCAGGACTTAGTGGTGCAGCTCTTACAAGCGCATGTTTGGCGTACTTAGGTGGTGGTGCTATTGCTGCAGGCGGTCTTGGCATGGCTGGAGGTACAATGGCTATCGTTGGTGGTGGAGCGATTCTTGGACTAGGTGTTGGAGCTGGCGTTGGTGGAACCGTAGGTGCTATAGGAGTTATCGGTAAACAGGCTACTATAATGCAGTCCGCTAAGCTCATGGTTTCGGTTAGAGAAATTTTCCTCAACGATGAGCATGATATCGATTACTCAAATACCGTCTATGAACAGTATGTTACTAATGCTAAGAACCTTGAAAATGATCTCGAAAGAGACAAAGCACTCGAAAAGGTTGCTGATAAGGACGAAAAGAAGCAATTGAAGCAGCGAATCAAGGATGAAGAAGAAAGCTTGCATGCAATGAAGATTGCTATAAAGAGCATGAATAAATTCAAAAGCGCATTTGAAGTAGGAATGGAAGTAGAGGATAAGGATTCAGTAGAAAAGGAACAGTAAAAAACCATTTTTTGCGCAGACCACACCAGAGGTCATGAAGGTAATTACTGATGATGGATATTTTAGATAAGCTCACGAAAACAATATGCTTTATATCAAAAAAGAATAGGCCATCTTTAGAGAGAGAGGATTTCTATCTCATTATTTCTGAATATAGTGATTTATCATTAGAAGAAAGACAAAAACTTATGATAGCATTTGAAACATACAAAATTGATGCTACTAAAAATGATATTGATGAATTTATCAGAAAAATGAAAGAGGCATGATTATAGTTGGAAAAAGAGACTTCCAAATCCTAAAATGGAAGGAAAAAAATACATGAAAGCTTTCTTAAAAAAATGTTTTATAAACAAAAGGAATGTACGTATAGAAGAATTCTGCAAAAAAACAGGTATATAATATTTTATCTCTCGTAAAATATTATTAGGCATGGAATTATGACTGAAAGACACCGCTTTGGCGGTGCTTTTTCTGCAATAATCTCGAATATTGAAGAAGTTAACGCGACTAAATCAACATTTTATAGAGTCATGAACATGAACATGCACGAACAGCTTGATAATGCAATTTCATTGCTAATGTGTTACTATATTAATACAAATAACTGTTTTTGTAATGGATAACTAGGAGGATTATTTATGGCAAGTACTATACAGGTTCGTGTAGACGATGAGTTGAAGCAGGATTCGGATAGATTATTTAAAGACCTTGGTACTGATACAACAACGGCTATAAGAATGTTTCTAAAAAAAGCTGTTGCAAGTAATGGTTTTCCTTTTGATGTAACTCTTGGGGATGTATATAATCCGGTGAAGCCAATGACAGAGGATGAATTTTTGAGCAAACTTCAAAAATCCCGTGAGCATGCTGCGCAAGGCAAATACCGTGATGCAGATGATGTAATCTCTGATATGAGGAAAAAATATGGCTTATAAAGCTGTAATGGCCGAATATGCAGAAAAGGATTTTGATAACTTTCTTTATTATTAAGCCCTTCGGGGCTTTTTTTCTGTGGAGATTAGTTGTTTCTGAATGAAATTGTTGTTTTATTCTTAAAGTCCCATCACTTTTTGCATTTCATCATTAATCCAACTTTCTCGCTCAGTGTGAACTTTTTGAGCATTGAATATTTCGAAGAATATTTCGAAGAATTTATTGAAGAAGTATTCTGGATTATATATAAAAATATTAAGAAACGGAGGTGATTCATATGCCAACAATAGCACCAATTTCTGAATTGCGTAATTATGGTCAGATTCTGGACAAGGTAGAAGCGGGTAAGCCAGTTTATCTTACTAAAAATGGTCGTGGAGAATATAGCATACATAGCATAGAAGATGATGAGATTTTCGACAAGGCTAGGGCTATGGTCAAACTCATCAGTGAACTCAATGCCGGATTTGCTTCCGGAGAATAGGAAGGATGGATCAGTGACGATGAGGTCGCTGAGCATTTTAAAAATAGGCGTAGGATGGTGAAAGACTGAAATGGATTACGAAATAGTTTACTCACCGATGGCTCTGGCAGATATGGATCAGACATGGGACGAAGTTTCAGCAGATTTTGGCATTGCAGATAAGTATATAGCCGATTTAAGAGCTAACCTCAAAAAGGTCAGTAAGCGCCCTAAAACAGGTGAACGCCTGTATTACGAAGATGTTTTTACTGGAATTTATTACGTGACTCATAAGAAGTACAGTGCATTTTATAGGATCAGATCTGATCGCATTGAAGTAGGAAGAGTCTTGTACAATAGGAGTGCATACATTAGTCTTGTAATAAAGTCCATGAGTGAAGAATGATGATCTTCACACTTAAAACAATTGCTGCCCATTGGAACGGATGCCTTTAATTGGTGGCAGCTGAATAGTTGGAGCAATTTCATGATATCACTACCCATATTAATGGGGAAAGCTGGAACTTTGTCATGTAAGTTCCAGCTTATTTTTTGAAGAAAAGTTTTTGTGTTCTTATGAGGGGATTATTATCATTTCTGATAGTCATATGATACAAACAGAATCGTAAAAGAAAGTGATAGAAGTATGAAGAATCTGTGAAATCATCACTTCATTAAAAATATAATCTATTAAACTCAGAACTTAACCATATATAATTTTTGGCAGCATAGATATATTGGTAATCAGTATCGATACCAAACATACCTTGGAAAGAAATGCCGATGCATTCATTTTTTCTTTATAATCAGGAGAGTATTTTAGTGTTTTCAATCTTCAAGCCCCATCACTTTCTGCATTTCATCATCATTAATCCAACCTTCACGCTCAGCGCGAGCTTCAGCCTTATTAAGGTCTAAAAGTACGTTGTGTAATGCTTTAAGACGATCAAGTTCATCAGCTTCCTCAATGGACATGATGGTATAGACTCCGCGACCATTTCTTGTAAGATATACTCTGCTGTTGGTATCAACTTCCTTAAGGACATCTGTGTAATTTCTCAAATCGGATATAGGCATAATAGCTGGCATAGGTACCTACTTATAACAGCGAAAAACAAATTTATATAATTACATTATATGGCTATAAGGATATATTAAGAAGTAAATTCGCATGCGAATATATCAGCAAGGCTTATGTTTACATTTATACATTACGTTACTATTGGTAGTATCAATACTTTTAGTTGAAAACTGTTGATAGTATGGTGAGTTATCCTTGGACTTTTTCTTTAAAATAATGATGTAAACAATATACTAAATTCGAAAGGAGAAGCTATGGATTTACAGGATATGACAAATCTCGTCACTGCATATGAGGGGATAGATGAGATTATTGACGGAGTTGAGATGATTTGCGGAGAAAGGTGCGGAGATGGTGCTTTGGACAAGATCTCAAGTCTTGTAGACCTGATCATCAAGTATTCGGTATATCATGACGAGAAAAATGATCCCGATCACGAAAAGATCTACAAAATACTTGAAGATGACAGGTTTGAGCCGGAGGAAAGAGCAAAAAGATTATTAGGAATGGAGTTATGACGGAAGATGGCTTAAAGAAATCGAACAAACACTATAATTATGGTTTGTTGGCAGGAGCTGAATGGAAGGTGCTACTCATATAAAACCTGTAAATAGTTGTAATTGTATGCTTGAGGTGTAAATACTTGTATAGATGTGTAAATAGGTGTATTATAATATCAAACATGTAAATAGTTGTATTGGAGGTCATTATGAAAAATCCATTTACACATACACCTGGAAGAGTTGGTGATGCGAATATTACCACCACTCTGGAAGAAAAAGTCTATGAAAACTTCTTGTATCCACAGCCATCTGAGAGCGTATATAAGATAACTGGAATACGAGGGTCTGGGAAAACCGTTATCTTTGGAAATATACTCAGACATTATAAAACTGCGGGCATGAAAGCTGAAGGATGGCTGGTTTACGATGTCTCATCTGCAAGAAATCAGATTAGCACATTGATATCTTATCTATTGCTCGAGCCAGAAGTAAAAAAAGCGTTGCTGGCGGAAAAAACTAATCTAAGTGTTTCAATACCTTTTGTTGGAATAAATGCTGGTGTTGATACAAAAACGGATTATGATGATGAAGTGCGTCTTGAGCAACTTATTGGTATTTTAGTCAAAGCGAAAAAGAAGATTATGATTGGCATCGATGATATAGCAAAGACCGACTCAATGACTGAATTCTGCTCAGTATATGCGAAGCTGATAAGAAACACTTTGGAGGATGAAATAGCAGCTCCATGGCCTGTTTATCTTATTTGCTCCGGTGTTTATCAGAATTTTTATGAGTTGGGCGAAGTTCCAAATCTTACTTTCTTTAAGAGGGCAGCCGAACTGAGAACAGAGCCATTTCCTATGCCTGCAATGGCAATCAAGTATGAAGATATTGCACAGATGGATGAAGACAAGGCTATTTCTTTTGCCAAGATGACTAAAGGCTTTGCCTATGCTTATCAGGTGATTGGAAGTGCATACTTCGAATATAAAGACAAGGGCGAAGATTATGTGCTAAAGCAGGCAAAGAGTGAGTTGTTCGCTCAATGCTATGAGAAGATATGGAAAGAACTTCCTGAAGGAGAACGAGAAATCCTCAGGATAGTTTCTTCAGGTCCCAAAAAGAGAAAAGAAGTTCTTGAAGAGCTGGATGGCAAGGGGAGCTATCAGGTAAATAGTACCGCGTTGAAAAAAATGGGCTTACTCCTAGATAGCTCAGAGTCTTATGGTGTAGCAGATATTACGTTGCCATTTTTCGGTGAGTATATTCAGAAGTATTGTTGATTGTTAATGACAAACCATGGGACTGTTCTTTTGTCTTTGTATATTTAATTCATGGACATGGTCATGTGATAAGGAGATTCATAAGAGCTCAAAATGTATAACTGAAATACAAAATAGATGAAGGAATATCCGGATATCAATGGGTTGAAATGTCCATGGTATCCGGTTTTTTCTAAATTGGTGCAATACACGAATGGAGGGAGCAATTCTCGTTTATCATTACACCATTAATGGGGAAAGCTGGAACTTTGTCACGTAAGTTCCAGCTTATTTTTTGAAGAAAAGTTTTTGTGTTCTTATGAGGGGATTATTATCATTTCTGATAGTCATATGATACAAACAGAATCGTAAGAGAAAGTGATAAAAGTATGAAGAATCTGTGAAATCATCACTTCAATAAAACCATACATGCTTGACTGAAATAGTTATCGCGACCTTTTAGATGGTATATTACGAAATACCGTTTAAAAGGTCTTTTTTTACTGGCTTTGAAAAATCAGCAATCGCTGAACTGTGCGCTATTTCGACAACCACCGCCGCAAAGATGCGCAATCTAAGCGGACGACTCACGACTTTATTGAAAAAGTAAACGCGACCCATCAATATCACGAATGTATGTATTTTGGGATATATATTAACTAAATAAAGAACGCATTCCGGAAATGCATCAGATTTTTACCATCTGTGGCATCATTTTTCCATGTATCAGATTTGAGCAGTTAAAATAATTCAGTATCGCCATCCGGAAGATCCCAAAAATCTGAGTCTTCTGGCCCATCAGGTTCAGTCAAGCCCATGTGCTAAACATGAATTTTGAACACTTTGCAACTACCAACAATCCGGAGATCTATCTTTCGCTTGTTATGCTTTATAAGTCTGCTTTTGGAGATGGTAATTATGGATGGTTTAATAGCGATATATGCTTGCTTTACTTGAACGCAGCACGTATTTGTAACAGAAATAAAGATTATGAACAAGCCATAAGTTGCTTTGAAAAAGCCCATGATCATGGTGATTGCTTTACAGAAGCCGCCAAAGAGCCCATAAAAAGGCCGACCAGTGCAGGCATAAGTAACGCAACTGAATTGCCTTCCCGTTTTGTCCATATCAATGAAGGAACTTTTAAACAGTATATCGAGCTTTTCTCAGAAGATGTCATTTCTAAACTGCGAAGCAATCCCAAGTACGCAGCAATTCTTTAATCATGAATACTACCGGTATTTGTGGGCAGAGCCCACAAATGCTGATAGTTATAGTAACTGTCGGTATGGAAAATAAAATGCCGCAAACTATGGAAAATTGTTTGCCGCATTTTCTGGAAAATTAAATGCCGTAATTTATGGAAAACTACTTGCCGTTTACAAAAATATTGCTTCATAATGGTCTGGCATTGTATAAGACGCTAAGAAATAGGAATATGGATATGTTTTTAAATGAATAGAGCCATGTATAACGGAAGGGTGATTATTCCTGCGTCTCCTACGCCTATGTT
Source organism: Butyrivibrio sp. AE3004 (assembly GCF_000703165.1). Lineage (NCBI taxonomy): Bacteria > Bacillati > Bacillota > Clostridia > Lachnospirales > Lachnospiraceae > Butyrivibrio > Butyrivibrio sp. AE3004. The sequence goes on along the minus strand of NZ_JNLQ01000001.1, from coordinate 95,535 downwards.
GCCATCTATGAACTTATATCCAAAATCTATATCGGATTTATTTTTTATCACAGAATTAAGCGATGTAGCACGCGTATTACCGCTCTTTACTTCTATTGGAATGACCTTGCCATCTTTTTGAATCAGAAAATCTATTTCCTTTTTAGTTGTTTCATTTTTATAGAAGAAAAGAGAGTAATCTTTTTTGATCAGAGCATCTGCAATGGCGCACTCAAACAATCCACCTTTTGTGCTTCCGGAAAGCGTGTTTTCAACGATATGCTGCTTTAGTGAAAAATCTTTCATGGCAATAAGCAGAGATAGATCAGTGGTATACGCCCGGAAAAAGTCGTCTCTTGCATAATCATCAAGATCATAGCGCATATCAGAAACAAGCCGGCAGAGCTGGATGATATCTGCTCTTAGGAGCCAGTCTATGCTTGAGTAATACTTCTGAGCCCTTGCGCCATGTTCAATCTCTTTATACTGAAATTTATGGTTTTTCTTATCAAGGAGCTGCTTTGAAAGGGAAAGATAGCATTTTTCTGCCTTTACCTTTTCTTCAGCAGTTGCGTAATGAGCTATATCATACAAATAACCCTGCAGGAGGCTCCGCTGTACCTTATCTACTTCCCTGTAATCTTTGGAATCTATATATTTTTGAACAGCTTCAGGCATACCACCGGTGGCGATATACTGTCTGTAATATGACATCATCTGATTGTGGATGCCTTCCGGAACAGCCTTCTTCTCGGAAAAAAAGGATTGAAGTGATCTTATCATGTCATCAGAAATGCCAAGTCCCCAGAGGTATTCTTCGAAATCAAGTCCATGCATTGTGATGTAATCAACATACCCTACGGGGTAGGATGATGATCTTTTGTAATCTATACCCAGAAGAGAGCCTGAAGCTATTACGTCATATCTGTTATCTGTAGCCCAGAACTTAAGTGAAGTTATGGCTTCCGGACATTCCTGGATCTCGTCTAAAAAGATAAGCGTTTTATCAGGAACAATTTTCTTTTCCGGAAATCTGAATCTTAATGCCATGACCATGCTATCAACAGTCAGATCACCTGAGAAAATCTCAGCGGCTGAAGGAGTCTCTTTAAAGTTGATTTCAACGGTTTCTTCGTAGTTATCACGGGCGAATTGCTCAATTATATATGTTTTTCCAGTCTGGCGAGCGCCTTTGACGATAAGGCATTTCTTATCTTTGGCGGAAATCCAGTTTTTCAGCTGCTCAGTAACTTTTCTTTTTAGCATTACGACACCTCATCAACATTTTAGAATATTTAAAATGCATCCAAATCAACATTTTGGAATACAAAAATGGTGATTGAATCAACATTTAAGAATATTTTAGCATGTGCAACTCAGACGAACAATATTTTAATTTTTTCAGAAAAGCATCCTTCTATTTTGCCAAAATATCCCATATGACTTAGTGTTCAAACCCTGACATAGCCTGTCTTTTCTGCTATATTAACTAAGTATGTACCACATTTCATAATATACGAAGGGAACTATATTATATGATCACAATGCAAAAACTCGGAATGGATTCCTACGATGCCATTCTGGAATTTGATAAACTCTGCTTTACAAAAGTCAGTTGGTGGCTCGATCTTTTGAAGAATGATAGAAATACTTACTATGCTCTTATGGACGATAACAAGATAATAGGAAATCTCGCCACCTACAACTGGAGCGGTAAAGACAATTATATGAAAATCATGGGAATTTCCGTGCACCCCGATCACAGAAATAAGGGCCTTGCTACAGAGCTTATGAAATATGCTGAGGAAGAATGCATATCATCAGGACTAAAAAACATCTGCATAGAGATACTCCCTGATAATCTTGCCATGCTAAGGGTTTTAAAAAAATGCGGTTATGAAAAAGATAATTATGTTAATCCCATTTATGGTCCGCAAGAAACTCATAACTATTTTTATACCAATCCTTCCTACACTGAGCCATCTAAAACTAAAAAACAAAGCAAAAATAAGTCTGCTCAGCCCAAAAAAGTGATTAATATTACGGTTAATCCTTCAGATAAAGTAGCCCTTACAGACAGCAAGTTCGGAGGATATCCTTACTGGCCACAAGACAAGGAATACCCTGTTAGCATGAAGGGTGAAAAACTCATACTCCTTGCCCAGATAAACCTAAGTGATGTAAAAAATCCTCTTCTTCCAAAGGAAGGACTATTACAGTTCTTCATAGGCTGCGATGATGTTTATGGCTGTAGCTATGATGATGACAAGGACTTCAAAGTTATATATCACAAAGATATTGATCCGGCTGTATCTGAGGAATCAGTAAAAAGCCTTGGTATCCGATCTGCCGCTGATCTAAATAGGGAAAAGGATGAATATTTCCCGCTCTGTGACTGCTATGGTATCACCTTTGAAGAAGGTATTGATAAGAAAGCCGGTAAAGACTCCGATGAAGATGAAGGCATCACCGGCAATAAAATATTTGGCTATCCCTTCTTTACCCAGGATGATCCTCGAGACGATGGTAAATATGATACCCTCCTTTTCCAGATGGATTCCTGTTATGGCGATGGATACGAGATCATGTGGGGAGACTCAGGAGTAGGTCACTTTTTATAGAAGAGGATGATCTGAAAAACCTTAACTTCGATAATGTACTCTATACCTGGGATTGTTTCTGATGAACTGACTTTGATATCATGATATGAAATTTGCAAAACTCACGACAAAAATCGCGTCGTGAGTTTTTTAATAATAAATAATAATTCCTGTAACGAATTTCTCAAAAAGTGGACTAATATAATAGAATCAGAAAAATGAGCAGCAAAGGAGGTCTTTGTGGATTGAACATTAAAAAAATATGCGAAGAGTATTATCCACTGGTATTGGGGAAAGGGGCATTATACCTTTTTATAGCAAATATAGTAAGTCCAGGCATCAAAAACGTTTGAGAAGTCAGAAACCTCCCAAACGTTTTTGAATAATAACAGGTGTTTTTAATGTTTGTTCTAAGAATTTATTTTAATGCCTGAATTCTGTCATTCATCTTTTTTGCCTCAGCGCTGTAATGTCTCATGAAGAGGAACCAGGTGATAAAAGCAACAAGGAGCTGTGCTCCGATCACAATTATGCCCTGGGCGGGTGTTGATGCGTTTACCCAGCCAACATTGAATGCCACTATGGTATAGATTATGCAGCCAATGCCCATGTGGATCAGTACCCTTAAGGGCATTGGGATGTTTTCAGCATCATAAACTATTGTCGGGACACCAAATCCTATGCCGACGATTATGCATCCAAGTACCATTTTGGTGAACTGGTAGTTGGTAAGCGTAAATGTTCCGCCGCCGTTTATGTCGAAAATAATTCCTGAGATACAAAAGAATAACATTGCGATACCTATTCCAAGAACTGCTCTTTTTACAACTTCTTTCATTATTTTTCTCCTTTATAGTCCTAGATATTTTTTAAATTCTGACAGATACTTTCTTGAAACATAATCTTTACAGCCATTTTTTAGCTTTAATAGGAGCGTTCCGCTAAAACCGGGCTCTATGCTGTCCATGCATGAGAGATTTATGAGGGTGGATTTTGATATCTGCATGAACTGGTTACCAAGCTGTTCGCCGATCTCGTAGAGTCTTTTTCGTGACCTGTACTGCTTCCTTTCCGTATAGATTATGTTTTCTGTGTTTTCCACCCTGACCATATAGATTTCTGCAGGCTGCAGGATCACTATGTCTCCGTTGCTTTGCAAAGCTGTAATCGGGCTGTCATATGAGCCGAGCATATCGATCATACGCTGTATGTCCGGGGTTACCCTTTCTGTGTATATCACAGCATATGGATCCTTGTATTGTGGAGATATATCTACGTTAACCTTCATGAAGTTTGCTCCTTTCTTTGATGATGCAATCATACAATATTCCCATGGACCTGTCCTTACATCTTATGTAAGTGGCGAAATTTTAAAGGTGAAATGCAAGAATTAGGATATGACAGATGGACAAAATATACTCTGCCCCGTGACGGATTTTGAGAAGAGATTCATCTTAATTCAAAGAATCTGGAGTAAAGCTCTAATGGATTTCTTCCGATAAACAAAATAGCAAAGGATTGCCAGGCATTGGCGGTAATGGATAAAACCGCCAGGTCTGGCTTTTTGTTACTGTTTTTGTTTTGAATGGAGGGATTTTATGATAACTGAAGGGATAAATGAAAGTAATAAGCATCAGATATATACCCATAGTCTCAGGCCTGAGAGTATAGGTGATACCAAGAGGTCCTCGTTTTTGGAAATATTTAACAGTACAGCGAAGGAGTATGTGCAGGATAACAGGCCCTGTGAATACTTTGATCTTGCTGACAGTACCGGACATATAGGCTATAAGAGTGCGATATATTACTGTAATAAGGAAAGTAACAGGTTAGAGCTTGGGAATGTTTCAGATGAGAGTAAGTGTATCAGGATCAAGCTCTCCAAGGGTGGGAGCCTTCTTGTTAACAGGGATAACATAGATGAGCTTCTAATGAGCATAAGTATGTTCTCAGCTAAGGATCAGGGGCTTATCATGCAGGCAGTGATGAAGGATAAGATTGCAACTGAAGCAAGGAAGCGAGAAGAGACCAGGGATGATACGAAGGATTTGATTGATTTGGTTTCCTCTGATGATAAGTGATTCGAGGTGATTTCTAGTGTATTAGAGATCAAGTATCTATGAATAAATAGAGCTGATTTATGATAAAATACTGACTGAGGAAAGGAGGTATACGCTTATGAAAACTACCTCAACTGCACTGAAAACAGTGCCTAACCTCAATTAGTGCTGGGTCCATAATTGACTAAGCACTTCATATATATTCAGCCCATCTTCGGATGGGCTCTTTTAATGTGTACCATTCCTAGCACCGCCTCCGGCGTTGGTCTGCCCATCTCCCAGACCACAATGCCGCAGGAGGATATTCTCACAAGAGAGGTTTTGATGCGGCATTGAAAGGTGGGATTAAAGTCCCCTTTCTCCAACGGTTTCCCCAGGGAAACCCCTTATGCATGCGTTTATTCTTACTTGGTGACAGCTATCTTTTAGCTATAATGAGCTATTTTCTATGATAAAATGTGTTTGTTGGGGCATTTTTGATTTTGTTTTCAATTAAGAAAAATTGGAAGGAATAAAGAAAGCATTGGCAACATATGCAATATCAGACCTGCACGGGCAGTACAATATGTTCTTAAAGCTCCTTGAGAAGGTGGAGTTTTCAGATAAGGATGAGCTTTATATGCTAGGAGATGCCATTGACAGAGGACCAGATGGGATAAAAATCCTTAAGCATGTGATGAATGCTAAAAATATGCATTTCCTTTTGGGAAATCATGAGTTCATGATGCTAAACGGTGTTGCCCCTGATGGGAGTGCGACCGTAGACTATGGGAAGCTCCCAGGGAAAGATTCCGTCCTTTGGGTATTTCGAAATGGCGGAAATAAGACATATTTTAAGTATAAGCTCCTCAAAAAGGATGAGCGTATAGAGCTTCTTACCTGGCTAAGGTCATGTCCTCTTTCAACGAAGGTCACGGTAAATGGTACAACGTATATTCTTACGCATTCATTTTTCAAAGAAGATAAGATAGATGTTCCTTATGGTGAAATTGATTATCAGACTGCATGGGATATAGTGTGGCAGTCGCCTTTTCGCTGGGATGTGTATATGGATAATAAGGAGTACACGACATATGAGCCATGGATTTTCATTATAGGACATGTGCCAACCTGTCATGCTGACGAAGCGGAAGGATGGAGACCTTTAGGAATATACCTTGAGGACAATATCATCGACATTGATGGTTGCTGTGCCCACTATGACAATAACGATAAGTACTATAAGGGCGGGATATTGCTAAGACTTGATGATTTAAAGGCATTTACAATTACTTTTGATGAGCTTGAAAAAAGGGGATAATTATTTTGAGAAGTAAAAGATATAGGCAAGAGTCACATATCATGAGGGGGAGTTTTTTAACAAAATAACGATGAAGATTTGGATTAAGGAAATGAAAAAAAGAGTTGCTGGGTGTTTTCTTTGTGTTGCGCTTGTATTGGGGGGATGCTCAAATCAAGAGGCTACCGAGCAAAGTGTAGTATCTCTGCTAGAGAGTTCTTCAATAGAAACATCTGACGAAGAGAGCAAAGTAAAGTATGCAGATGACTATGAGTATCTGTGGGGGATGTTGGAAAACAGCTATCCTTACTTGGTTTATATTGATGAGAACATTGTTAATACCAAGGATTTACATGACAGATATGAGGTGGAATTGACTTCTATAGATAAAGATGCGGATTTTGCGAATATGATTCAGCGGTTGTTCGGAGAAATGGAGCATTTTGCTCATCTGGAAGTAATAACTCCCGAGGTATATAAGGCATTATATAGCACTTTTGTTTTGGACGAAGAGCTTTCAACAAACGAATACGCGGCTCCGACTGCTGAGCTTTTAAAAGATCCGAAATTATCAGACATATATACTGTACCGCAGAGTTATGAAGAGTATGCAGAGCGTGAAAAATCAGATGAGCTCACGGCAGTTTATGTGAATTATTATGATGATTGCAATGCATTATACATGAGGTTACCATCTTTTGAGCATGCACTGGTAAAGCGGGATAAGGATATAGTATACAATGCTCTGGAACAATACCCGGATACGGAACACATCATTTTTGATATTTCCGCTAATCACGGAGGAGACAACACTTATTGGGTGGATAATATAGTTGCACCGTTTGGTGGTGATCATGAGTTTAAATTGCGTGCTTTCTATAAATCAGCTGATTCTGCAGATCCTGATGTAGAATTATTACCCACATCAGAACTTGTAGATGCTCCGGAGTGGGCAGCAAATCTGGGATTGAATCATTATTGCAACAATAACTGGTCCATATTGGAAGATAATTTTGATGGAAAAAGAATTCAGGGAAATTATGAGTTCTGGGTGTTAACCGGACCGAATACTTTTTCAGCAGCAGAAAGATTTGCCTGCTTCTGTAAATCTACCGGCTGGGCAACACTGGTCGGAGACAAGACAAGTGGTGATGGCCTTGGGAGAGTAGCATTTACAATGTTACCGGACTCAGGACTTCTAATTCAGTTTAATAGTGCAGCAGGAGAGAATCCTGACGGATCGATTAACGCTGTTTCCGGTACAGCACCCGATGTCAGCTGTAATGAGAAGAAGCATTCAGTAGCGCCATTGAGCCGCTGCCTGGAATTAATAAGGGGACAATAGTTTTATGGGGATAGAAACTGAAGAGATAATAGGCGGGGCTGATGGGCCCACTACCATATTTTTACTAGATAAGTCGAAAGAACCGACATTTAGGCAAAGGATGCAGAGCCGTATAACAAGGATAAAGAGATACTTTATCGCAAAAAGAATTCATCCAGGAACGCATAGCCTAGAGGAACTTGGAGAGTATCTTGTTTCAAGGTATGGATTTGTTGAAGCTGATATGTCAGATCCTCAAGTTATTGAAGAATATGAGCAGCTTAGAGTATCGCTTTTGTTTGAACACAGACCGGATTTGGTAGGAGAGCCGTGCTTTCCTTCTATTGATGATATTGAAGACACAGAAGCTGTGCTTAGAATGATGGATGAGGCAACTAAGAAAAATCAGGAGAAAGCTGACTCTATAGCAAGAGAAGTCTTTGATCTTGATTTCCATAAATATGTAAAAACTGAGAAGAATGCTGAAAATATGATGGATGTAACCATTGAAAGAAATGCCGGTTACATAGGCGATGGAGCAAGCGGCAGTAAGTCCTTTATCCGAAAGAGTAATAAGATCATGAAAGATGCATATCTTTATTACGGTGTTTCAGAGGAAGATATAAGGACCAACTCCCAGAGATATAAGGATTTGTTGGTACAGCTTAGTATGTAAACGATAAGATGGATAACCATAAGGAGAGAGATGGAAAAAGTACTTGGATTATTTAAGGAACTCTTACAGTTCTTTAAAAACTACGGCGACAGCAGGATAACGCCTCAATATAAATCCCTTCAGGGAGCGATTGAATATCTGGAGTCGGATGCATTAGAGGAAGACAAAGTTGACTGCATAAAGTCTTGTTATAGATCATTGTACCCTCCGAGGGAAGGGCTATCTGAATTCTATGTATTTAACAAGGATGCGGACAGAATGAATGAGATAAACAGTGAGCTTGAACGAATAAAAAGCGAGCTTGGAAAAGCAGTTGCAGAGGTATTAGACCAATGAAACTAAGTATGAAAAGATGGTGAATACAATTGCGAAACAACAAAAAGACTATAAAAAATAAATTCTTTCTTTCAGTCTATCTTATTGTTCTGATAACCACACTTTTTGTGGATACCATCGTTTATTTTATATACAAAAAGGATATCGAGAATAAAATTGGCGATTATGGTCAGCAGGCAATAGACAATATGGCAGTCAACATATCTAAGAATATTCTTCAGATGGAAGAAAATATAACTTATAAAATTAACGATACCGCATTGTTTTATCCTAATAAGGTAAAAGACGGGCTTATCAATAGCAACGTTGAGATCAAAGCCTTTACTGCGCTTGTTGGCAGCAATGATATAGATGTGAAGACTTGTTATGTAGAAAGGACAGACGGAACTATTGCTTTTTGGAGCGGAGGAAATGAAACCTACGAGGCATATAAAGACCTTATGGTGTGGAAGGGAATTGATGAGATAAAGAGCCTGCCTACTCAGAATCGCGGAACTATGCTGTGGAGAAGGTTTAGTGATAGACCAGACAGCATATTTTTGATTAAAAATGTAATCGATGTAGACTCATTACAGAAGCAAGCTTTTCTTTGTCTTGAAATAGATGACAAATATTTCGAAACGCTGTGTAAGAGTGACTTCATGCCGTTTATTGTAAGGGATGAGAATGATGTCATACTCTATGCAACCGACTCGATTAAGGATCCCGCAGACAACAAAGCTGTGCAAAAAAAGTATATTACTATGAATGCACCTATTTCAAAAAAAAGGTGGAATCTTACCGGATTGGTGGAACGTGATGAATCTCTTGCCAATTTAAATCATCTGCTTGCAATCATTACATTGTTTGAGGTTGTATTGCTAGTTTTTAGTGTCGTTATTGCGTCTAAAGTAGCTGATAATATAACAACAAATATAAGAACACTAATTGCAGGAATGAAGCGCTTAGAGAACGGAGAAGACGTTGAAGAGATAAACCCCATCACCGGGGATGAAACGGAGTACCTTGTACAAACATTTAATGATTTAAATCAAAGACTAAAAGATACTGTCGCAGAGGTTACTGAGAAACAGGTGCAAAAAGAAAGAGCAGAGTACCATTCTCTGGTTACCCAGCTAAACCCGCATTTCCTTTATAATACATTAGAGTCTATGAGTGCTATGGCAAAGCTAAATGGACAACAGGAAATAGTTGACACTATCGGCGCTCTATCAAAAATACTAAGAGTAAGTCTTACTGATACAGATGGAACCGTAACACTCAAGTCAGAGATAGATTACATAAACCAGTACTTAAAGCTTGAAAAGCTGGTTACTGGTGGCAAGGTTGATTGGGAAATAGACTGTGATGAAAATACTCTTATGATGGAAGTTCCTAAGCTTATACTGCAGCCAATTGTAGAAAACAGTATAGTTCATGGCTTCAAGGATAAAAAGGAAGATGCGATGATTGCAATACATGCTGAGGCTAAGGAAAAGTTGATCATTGAGGTCTCTGATAATGGTTGTGGTATGTTTCAAGATGAAGTAGATAAAGCTATAAACAGTGAAGTCGAAACTGTTAATCCTGCAGAGGGTAGGAAGCATATTGGAATCGGTTCAATTAAAAAGCGTCTTAAGTATATGTATGGTTTTGATGCGGTGATCAGTATAGATTCAGTACCTGAAATTGGTACTACAATAAAAATAGAAATACCTTTGGGAGAAGCAAATGTATAAGATACTTATTGCAGATGATAACGAACTGGCAAGGACAGCACTTAAACAATCTATCAAATGGGATGAATTAGGCTGTGAACTTGTGGCAGAGGCTTCTGACGGTGATAGTGCAAATGAAATGATAGATGAGTTCGTTCCTGATATAGCTTTGCTTGATATTAAAATGCCAGGGAAGAGTGGAATGGACATTGTAGAACGGTTGTCAGGATTCGATAGGAAACCACTTTTTATCATGGTAACTGCGTATGATGATTTTGATTACATGAGAAAAGGCATGCAATATGGAGTATGGGATTATCTTTTAAAACCGGTTGATGATTTTGAGTTAATGCAGGTACTGCATAAAGCAGTCAATCAATTGAAGGAAAAGACAGGAAGGGAAGATCATGACCAGATTGATCAGGAATTAGAAAAATATAAGGCAAGACTTAAAGAAACAGAGGAAGAGATAGAGGAAAAACTGTTTCATGACGCTATCAATGGCCTTAAAGAGCCAACTGAGAGATTGTTTAGGATATGCAAAGAAAAATATGGAATTCATGATTATGCGCTCGTTCTGGTTTCTCCGGAGAACGTTCAAGACAAAGAATGGCTTCAAGGCTTTATAGAATCACAAAAAGAGATTGAAGCAAGTATTAGCTCTGTTGTAAAAGGAACATGGAGAAAAGAAGGATATTTATTACTGCTTTCCTTTAAAATGGCAAGATTTTCCAAAGAGTATAATGTACAGGCTATAGGCATAGCAAACGATATCCTCCATAAGAATAAAGAGCGGGGATATCAGGTTTATATTACTTTAAGCCAGGCATCATCAAGTTTTGATGATATTACGGCATTGTTTGATCAATGTATATTTGCAAAGAATGGGAGGTTTTTCCTGGAAAACAGGACCATAGTCCATTATGCAAGCCTTCAGAGTAAAAGCAACAATTCTGATTATTTCAAGATGAAGGCATTACATGAACTATATGATTCATGTAAAGAATCAGATGGTGAGATCAGCAAAAAGATGGACGAATTATTAGATCAGTTCAAGGCTGACGATACATATGATGTGGCTTATATGAAAAATAACTTGATACAGGCAGTTATGCTCATGTGCTATGCTGTGAATGAAAAAACCGTTAATAGTGATGGATTTGTGGATGTACAGGCATGCATTAAAGAGCTGTCTCAAAAGGAAAGTATAAGCGACACGTTTGACTGGATGAGAGAGTTTGCTGAAACTATAGAAAAGCAATTATCCAATGCTCAGACTATTTCTCCACAAGCCCGTAGTATTCTGGATTTCCTACATTCGCACTATGTTGAAGACATAACTCTTGAGGATGTGTCTGAACATATAGGAATTACAGGTACACATGTAAGTCGGATATTAAAGAAAGAAACCGGTGAGACATTCGTGACTTGTCTTAATAAGATCAGAACTCAGGAAGCAGTAAAATTATTAAAAAGCGGGCAATATAAAGTATATGAGATAGCAGAGATGGTTGGTTACAGTAACTACGCATATTTTTATCAGACATTTAAAAAATATACAGGGGTATCTCCTAAGGAGTATGTTTAAAAACTGATATAAAATGTTGAAAAAACTATTGTTTTCTTCCTAGAAAATGTAATTTTTGTGGCATTTTTTTTATGTTCAAGCAATTGTTTAATAGGAGTGTAAACAAAAATTACACGGGAGGGTAACAAAGATGAAAAGACGATTGTTAAGTTTAATGCTTAGTACAGTAATGGGCAGTATGCTTTTGGCAGGATGTGGGAGCACGCCTGTTGATACAACTGATCAAGGTGCAGGAACGGCTGTGACTGAAGTGGCAGATACACAGACAGCAACTGCTGAGGCTCCGCAAAGTGGCGAATTGTCTGGAGAATTAAACATAGTTCATTATCTGTCTGAACCTCAGAAGATTGCAGCTCTTGATGAAATGGTGACCGGCTTCGAAGCAGAGAACCCTGGAGTTAATGTGAACCTTGAATCTACAACGCTGGAAAACTATCAGGATGTTTTAAAGCTTAAGTTTTCTACTGGAGATGTTCCTGACGTTGTATTCGGTGGGCCCAAGACATATTCTACGTTTGTAACTGCAGGAAATATTGAAGATCTTACTGGTAAAGAATTCGTAAGCCGTGTACAGCAGAACACACTTCAAAATGTAGAAATTGATGGAAAGGTATATGGAATACCTCTCGATGTACTTGCGAATGCCGTTCTTTACAACAAAGATATTTTCAATGAGGTTGGACTTGAAGTACCTACTACCTATTCAGAGTTTATCGATTGTTGTAAAAAGCTTGAAGATGCTGGGTATGTTGGATGTACTGCAGGTTATCAGGACGGAATATCAGTAGGTGCTAATTTCTATACAATATTCTATGGGGCACCATACTCAAAAATGGCTCAGTTTGAAGATGAGATGCTCGCTGGAAGCAAGTCAGCGTCAGACTACCCTGAACTTGCAAAGTCACTTACACAATGGCGAGAGATCATGGAATATCAAAACGAAGACCAGAGATCAATCAACACCGATCGTGCAGAGCAGATGTTCGCTAATGGTGAGGCAGGAATGCTTATCATTGGAACCTGGGGAATTGGTGCAGTTATGAACTATAATCCTGATGGAAATTATGGTGCATTTATGTATCCTTCTGAAGACAACGCAGCAGATAATCTGATACCGATATCGGCTGGCGATTGCTGGATGATGGTTAAGGATTCTCCAAATCATGATATAGCTGAAGCTTTCTTTGAATATATGACCAGACCAGAGACAAATGCTAAATGGTGTGCGACAACCCAGGAAATAACGATTCTTAATGATGTTCAGATGACAGATGTTCCTGATGCAATGAAAGATTGCGCAGACATCATTTCTAGCGGTAAAGTTTGTAACTATACTGCAGGAACAATATTCTCAGGCCAGCACTTCTCATCATGGGGTGAGACACTTCTCGAGTTTGCAGTAACTCCGGATATGACTAATGAACAGTTCTGTGAAACTCTCGATAATAAGTTTTCCGCAGCTAATAAATGATGACCTGTTGGAGCAGCTAAAATTCTTAGCTGCTCCTAATATTAGGAGATAACAATAATGGATGTTGAACGTATTAAGGCAGGACCTATAGATGGCGTTGCCAGGGTGCTTTTTGCGCAAAAAAAGGATGAAAGCTCGTTAAGAGCAAAAAGACATGGCAATAAAAAGATGGATATAAAAAGTGAATTAGTGGATCTGTCCTTTTTAATGCCAGCATTTTTGGTTCTATTATTTGTCATTCTGATTCCTTTAGTACTTGGAGTACAGTTTACTTTCACAAGTTGGGATGGGATCTCACCGGTTAAAGAGTATGTAGGATTTAAAAATTTTAATACAGTCTTTCATGATAAAGACCTTTTGGTTCCAATAAAAAACACAGCCATTTTCACAGTTATAACGGTTGTGTGCGTTAACCTTATAGGACTGGGGCTTGCACTTTTAGTTAACAAAGAGCTCAAAGGATTGAACATCTTTAAGAGTATTATATTTATCCCCCTTGTTATAAGTCTTGTTCTTGTATCACAAATGTGGATGTATGTATATAATGACTTCTTTTCATTTATAGGACTTGAAAATCCGTTAGTAAGCAAAAAATATGTAATGCTTGGATTGTGTGGAATGTGTATCTGGAAGGAATCAGGACTTGCTATGATGGTATACCTTGCCGGACTAAAGGGAATTCCTTCAGATGTTATGGAAGCAGCAGTTGTTGATGGGGCTAATGCCTGGGAAAGATTCAAAAACGTTACCATACCATTTCTGGCACCTGCATTTACATATTGCATACCACTATGGCTTGCCGGAGGGCTTAGAATGTTTGATTATGCCACGGTTGCAACCAGTGGTGGACCTGGTGATGCATCAACAACAATGACATATTATATTTACAAATACTTATTCCCATACAACAAAGTGGGTTATGGTCAGACGGTTGCAATGATCTATTTAGTAGTCTGTATTGTGATATCAACAGTTATAACAAAGCAGCTAAGAAAGAGGGAAATTGATCTATGACGAAAAATAACAGATTTGGGATGGATATGATGAGAGGTCTGGTTCTGACCATTATCTCGATAACCATATTGGCACCGTTTTATGTGGCTTTTTGTTATGCTTTTAAGTCAAGAACTGAGTTTGCCAGAACGAAGCTCGCATTCCCTACATCGATATATTTAAAGAATTTTTTAGAGGCTATCCAAGTTCCTAACTACTTTACAGCATTTAGAAACAGCATTATAGTCGCAGCGTTCATGGTATTTACTGTAATGGTTGTGTCATCGACATGTGCCTATATTATAGTAAGAAAAAAGAACAAATTTTACGACGCTTTTTACTATATTTTTCAATTTGTTATTCTTATACCATTTCAAACTCTTATGTTTCCATTATATAGAGAGCTTAATGCTATTCATGCACTTAATACTCTTTGGGGGCTTGTGCTTACGCAGGTGGGAATGAATGTTGGATATGTGGTGTTTCTTTATGCAGGGTTTGTTAAAGGCATACCTATTTCGCTCGAAGAAGCAGCAATGCTTGACGGATGTAATAAGTATCAGACGTTCTTTAAAGTTGTATTTCCGCTTTTGAAACCGATAAATATGACAGTTTTTGTATTATCTTTCTTGAACTCCTGGAATGATTTTGGCATGTCCATGATAATATGCCAAAAGAAGGAAGTAAGAACCATTCCGATGATGCAATATACTTTCTTTGGAGAGTATTCATCAAATGTGAGTGTTGCCTTTGCTGGAGCTATACTTGCTATGATACCTACAGTGGTAGTATATTTTTTGGCACAGAAATACATTGTTGAAGGAATGACTGCGGGTGCAGTCAAGAGTTGATGAAAATGGTAGAAAAGAATTACCTTTTTAAGATAGATGTCACGCTTGATGAAATCAATGAAGTTAGAGGTGGGCATGCAAGCGCTTGCATGATACTTTTTCATGGAAGAATGGATTCGAATTTTTTCCATGGGGAAATATTGCCGGGAGGAGTTGATACTCAGATTGTGAGTGGTGAAGGAAGAAAAAACCTTTCAGCAAGATATATCATAAGAGGCATTGATGCAAAGGGTGATACTTGCAATATCTTTGTGGAAAACAACGGATCTGTAAACGGAGATAATGAGATTATTACAAAGCCAAGGTTTATTACAGACAGCCCTTTGCTTAAATGGCTGGAAGAGGATGTGTATATCGGAAAAATATATGGAAAATCTGAAATAGAAATAGAGATACGAATATATAGGGAATAAACAGAGGATTAAAATGGATATAATAAAAGAAGAACATATTGTTCATAATGGGGAAAGAAATATCTATGGCAAATGGTTTTTCCCTAAAGATAAAGATATAAAGGGTGCCGTTATTCTAAGTCATGGATATAATGGCATTCACGATGACTTTGAATATGAATGTACAACATTTGCCGAAAACGGTTATCTTGCGTATGCTTTTGATTTTAGTGGTGGATCTGTTAGAACAAAAAGCATCGGTCTTAAGACGACAGAAATGACTGTATTTACCGAGAAAGATGATCTGCTGGCGGTATTTAAGGATATTTCCTCCAATGAAAAAGTCTCTGGGAAGAAGCTGTTCCTTTTTGGCGGAAGCCAGGGCGGTTTTGTAAGCGCACTCGCCTTGGAAGAATTGCAGAATGCGGTAAATGCAGCAGCCTTATATTATCCGGCATTTAATATCCCGGATGATTGGCGTAAAAACTATCCTGATGCTGACGGTATTCCAGAGGTTACGGAGCTTATGGATATGACTCTTGGTAAATGTTATTTTGAAGCAATAAGAAATTATAATGTATTTGATCACATTGGAAAGTATACAAATCCAT
Source organism: Butyrivibrio sp. AE3004 (assembly GCF_000703165.1). Lineage (NCBI taxonomy): Bacteria > Bacillati > Bacillota > Clostridia > Lachnospirales > Lachnospiraceae > Butyrivibrio > Butyrivibrio sp. AE3004. Next base: position 79,678 of record NZ_JNLQ01000001.1, on the reverse strand, counting down.
TACTTATCATATATGGCGATAAGGATGAGCTGGTACCAATGGAGGCAATTCGCAATGCGAAAGAAAAATACATGGATGCAAAACTGGTCATTCTGAATGGAGAAGCACATGGCTTTACACATGAAGGATGTAGGCAGGCTATGAAGGATATCATTGATTTATTTGATAAAAATTGAGAAAGAGAGAGAATTAAAGCATTGTAGTTTTTACGGGAGATCAATCAGTATGATTGATTTCCTTTTTTGTAGGTTTTAATCCTATTTGTAAAAAATACTTACTGATATCACCCTTAAGTCCAAAGATGGAAGAGTACTGATCATAGATGCAAAGTATTATGGTCAGCAGATGCAGTCTAATTTTGATGTTCAGTCGTATAGAAATGCAAACCTATATCAGATTTTTACCTATGTTAAAAACTGGGATAAGGATCAAACTGGTAATGTATCAGGTATGCTGTTATATGCAAAGACAGGTGAAGAATTTCAGCCGGTTAATCAGTTCTCGATGGGTGGGAATAAGATAGCTGTAGGGACATTAGATCTTAATTTGCCATTTGCAGAAATATCAGCTCAGCTGGAACAGATAGTAGAAGATTATTTTGAAGAGGCGGTGTGATTTATGGTTGGAAAATATCCGGTTGTTACTTTATGCGGAAGTACACGTTTTAAAAATGAATTTATGGATATACAGAAGAGACTTACATTGGAAGGCAACATTGTTATCAGTGTAGGTCTTTTTGGTCATTCCGGTGATCAGGAAGTCTGGGAGAACATGGACGAAGGGACACTCACCAAGACGAAGGAAATGCTTGATGACATGCACAAACGTAAGATAGATTATCCAAGGAGTTTATTTATCTGAGGAGATAGGCCAAAATACCATTGTATTAAGCCTATCTCCAAGATTAATTCTAAATAAAAAAGTCGACTATTTCAAAAAATCCGGAATATTAGTCTTGCTTTGATCGACGGATTCTTTATTTAATGAGTCAATTAAGATATCATTCCAGTATTTTTCATCCCAGTCCTTAAGCCTCTCGTTCACTTTAGACTGGCTTAGTTTTGCGTACACCTCGGTCGAAGTCAGACTGCTGTGACCAAGAAACTGTTTTATAACAATAAGCGGTATGCCTGCTTCTACCATGTGGACAGCAGTTGTATGTCTCATTGAGTGAGGCGTATAATTCTTTTCCAGAAAGAGGCCATCGTTTTGTTCTTTGGCACGTGACACATATTTGGAGAATATTTCTTCAAGGGCACTCACGCTCATCTGCTCATTTCGCTGTGTAGAAAACACATGTCTGTCAGGCCGGTTTGATATTTTTCGATGTGCAATGTATTTTTTTAGCATGCCAGACGGTACTGTGGAAATCTTTATCCTCCGACTTTTTCCACCTTTGCCATGTATAAGAATGGAAGCCCTGCCATCCTCAGGAAAATTTATATCTCCTACAGTCAAGTTGCATAATTCATCTGCTCTCATTCCGCTTGCATACATTACAGAAAGAATAACTTGGTCTCTGTAACCTGTTTGATCCTTGACATCTGGGAGTGCAAGAATTTTTTGAGTCTCCTCCTGAGTAAAGTATGATCGTTCCTTAGCATCACATAACTTTTTGTAGGGAAATTTAATACATGCTGAACGGAAACAAGATGCTGCACTAAAATTTCTATTCTGGGCATATTCAGAAAATTTTGTTATGGCTGCCAATCTTGTATTTCTTGTTGATGCACATACTCTACGCTCTTTTTGTAACCATTGCAAAAAATCAGAAATCATCTCATAATCAAGTGACGAAAAAGTAATCTTATCTGCAGGGATGGATTTCTGTTCATACATAAACTGGATCATTAGTCTCCAACTATCGCGATAGAACTTAATGGTATTGAAGCGCTTGCCCTCTTCGTCCGGAAGATAACCTGATAGCCAGAACTCAAGCATTTCGAGGAAAGTGGTTTGCTTGTTCATTCAATCACCTCCTCGTAGAAATCAGCCCATATGCTGTCATCAGGAAAAATGGATATAGAAGCTTCATCAAATTTGCCAAGTTCATCTGGAAACATCTCAGCACTAAATTTCAAATATTTTTCGGTTTCCTGAAAGCGTTCATGTCCCAAAAAAATAGAGAGGTACGGTATAGCGTCGTTGAGGTGTATTCCCATTGATTCCAGTTTTTTTAATGACCTTAGCGCAAAGCTGTGTCTTAAACAATGAGGACAAATCCCACGGGAGAACTTTTTCTTGTTACTTTCAACAAGCTTATTCCATTTAAGAATGTTTGAAAACCTATAATAAATATCGTTTTTTCCAAGATGAGCCGAAAAGTCCTTTCTGGGAAAAATATATGCATCTGGATTATGGATTATTCCCAATCCCATGCAATAGCGTTCAAGGATTGTGGCGAGCGATTCCGCCATTGGAACAATTCGTTCCTTATGTTTCTTTGCATGCACTATTGTCAGTGTGCCATGTTTTAAATCTACATTCTTCATCTGCAATGAAAGTGTTTCATTCAACCTTGTTCCGCAGCTTTCAAGTATTCTTAAAACCATTGGTAGCTCGACTTTTATGTAAGGTAGTCCATTGCATTTCCCACATGGATAATCATCTATAAAAGAATAGATAGTATCCAGTTCATTTTCAGAAAAAATGTGGGCGACATAATTATCAGAAACCTTTCTTACCGGAGGAAGGTAACAAGCTGCAACCCCCATTGCATTGAGATATTCGAGGAACTTTCTGATTGAAACGGTATAAGTCATTATTGTTTTATCTGACAATGGAGTCAATGAATGAATCCATTTATTCACTATGTATTCATCTATGTCTTTGTCCTTAAAATTGGTATTAAATAAAAACTCGTCAAATAATGCAAGTTGGGAATACCTTCGTTCATAAGAGCTTTCCGATAATTGTGGCTTGCTGTATTCCATAAACTGTGGTATATACAGACCAATGTTACTCTTAAATACATGCTGTTTCATAACTTCACCTCCCCGTTGAGAAAGCGCTCAAAATAACCGGAGGGTTCTCTTACTTCTAAAGCACACAATCGTAACTTTTTTCTGTCAAGCCGCGCATAATGCCTGATGGCATTTGGATCCCTATGACCGAGAACTTTTCTTGTTTGTTCATAGGTTTCACCAGTATTTACCATGTCAGTTGCAAGCGAAGATCTCAAAGAATGAGCGCCATGCTTTTTGTTGGAGGTATCAATCCCCGTCTGCCTAAATACCTTTGAAACTATACCGTAAATTGTGTTTCTGCTAATGGGAGCATAAGGTGAACGGTGCATAGTAAATATGTGTTTATCATCTATTGCAGGTCTTCCATTTTCGATATAGTCAATAATTGCAGATTTAACATCATCCAATAAATAGATTTCGTAGGGTTCCTTCGTTTTTGCCATTTCAAATGTGATAATACTATCGTCAAGATTTAGGTTGTCAAAAGTCAGGTGACAAATATCTATACAACGGATACCAAGTCTATTGGCAAGAAGAATAATGGCATAATCGCGTTTTCCAATAGAAGTAGTTCTATCTGGAGCCATTTCAAGACGCTTACGTTCATCTTTATCATATGTGGTAGGAAGATGATACTCCCGCTTTTGCTTTGGTATAAGTATAGATAAATCATCTTTTACAAGATCATTTTGAGCCAAATATTTGAGTATTTCACGAATATAACCATAATTTCCAGTATAATGTTCTTTAAGCACTGCCCCTGTTACGTGGCCGGGATTGATTTCCGTTAAGGAACTGCATCCAACCGATTCAAGAAGACAGAACCATTTGGAAAAAGCACTTTTCTTATTCTTGATTGTAGATGGGACATTCCCTTTTTCTTCACACCATTTTAGGTATTGATTTTCTAAATCTACATATTGCGTTGGGGTACTAACGATAATCTTACGACAATGATAAGATTTAAAATACCCATATATCAGACAGTCATTAAGTTGCGTAATAAGCGCCACATATTCAGCTTTTTTTTGCTGTGAACCTTTTCTACACTTCAAAGAAGTAAGAAATAAAACACCAATATCGGGAGTATAAAACTCAAAGCCATTGATGTTCATGAATATTTGTAAACGATTTAAGTGGTATTTGCACATCCGAATGGTTGACGCAGAGCATTTGAGTTCTTCTTTTCGATGTAAAAGGATTTCTCCCAAGTCTGAAAGGAACGTTTGACAATTAAGAATATCCATAGGACCTCCTTTCTGTAAAATAAAGCTATAGTTGATTACTTTATTATATAGTTTGGTGATTATTTCGTGCCAAGGGCACCGGTGCTGAGCATCGCTCAGCACCATCGTTTTTTTATTGCGAACCACCGGTTCGCAATTCAGCCCCACTTGGCAGATTATTCGCGTTTACTGCAGTATCTGCGCATGTTTGTTTTTCCTGTTTCTACCCAGGTTGTTGTATAAGCAAATCTGTCTACTATCGCCTCCGCATAGACTCCTTCACCCAGCTTTTTGATCCAGTCTTTTTTAGAATACTGCGTACAAAAGATAGTGGATGAGGAATCTGAGCGTCTTTCCATAAGCTCAAAGAGAAAGTGGAGTTCCTCTTTGGATATATCTGCCATAAGCCACTCATCCAGTATCAGGAGCGGTACTTTTGCATACTTATTAAGAATACGTTTCTCTTGTCCTGGAATAAGAACAGTATCACCATACTCCATCAATAGATCTGGAAGTCTTATGTATCTGGTCTTTATCTGTTGACGGCAAGCTTCCTTTCCGAGTGCACATGCCAGAAATGTCTTACCTGACCCAGTATAGCCTTGAAGTACAATACTATGTTTGGAATGAACGTACTGACATGTCATCAGCTCAGTAACAGCTTCATGATTAAGTGTTCTGCCATCAAAGTACAGTGACTGCCTGTCAGCTTGAGGAAATCTGAACTTGGCTGTCTTTATAAGCCTCTGTATCTTACAATTATACTTCTCCTGGTAAAGATAATCGACAAGTCTCAGAAAGCGCTCATCGAAAGAGAGTTTTGCTGAAAGAGGATCTTTTTGCTGCTGTTCAAGTGCAACTGCTAATTCGCTGATGTTAAGCTCCTTAAGTTTTCTTCGTGTTTCTTCGTTTATCATTCTTCAATTCCCCCATCTTCGTAATAGTTGCTTCCCCTTAAATATCCCAATGAATCATCAGGACCTTTACTTTTCTTGGATTCCATGTATACCTTGTCTTGATTGGCTGCCAGTATCGACTTATGACTACAAAGCTCATTATCATGCTTCTGGAATTGCCAAAGCATATCCGCGTAGAGTATGTTCCTGATCTGAAACATAATAAATAAAAGCCAGGCATTGCCGGGCTGGATCTTAGGGAGGAAGGCTACCCAGCTATTCCGACTGTCAGCCTATTGTGTTATGAAAATGAAAAAGTTTGTGTGGGGTTATCAGGTTTTCTCTTCCTGATAAGTACAGGATATTATCGTAACCTTAACCCAGCCTTAAATGATTCTGAAAGAGCATTATCAGGGTATACTGGTCCATGATCACGATATGACATACCGGTGGTCTGACTGATTTCAGTCTAGATCACCGGTATTCTTATCTCAAGCTAACCTATGAACAGTAACCTTAAAAGTTTAATCGCGTTTATCTAGGCGGAAAAACCTTTTATTTTTAACGGTATTATGTGCTACAATTATTTATGTAGAAATGATTCACTTGAAGAGAGGATCTTAATATGGCAGAAAGAAGCAACGAACAGAAAAACTTTTTCAAGAACCTGCACACGGATCAGTATAAATGGAATGATTTCTTTCTTATTCCGCTTATAGTGACACTTGTGATGATGCTTGTCGGGCAGACGGGAGTTCTCGTAATCTCTAATATATTAATGAAACCGATTATCAACGATAACAATGTCGATTTTCTAACAATATTTCAACAATATTTCACCTTCCTGGGAGTTTGGATTATAGCTTTACTTTATTGCTACTTTACCCCAAAAAACAGACCAATAATTAAGGCTTTAACACCTTTTTGCAAAGGGAATACAGTGAAATACCTGCTTTTAGGTCTTTTAATTGGTTTTGCTCAAAATGCATTTTGCATTATGGTGGCTTTGCTGCATAAAGATATCCATATTTATTTTGATTCATTAAATCTATTGCAGGTAATACCACTTTTTATAGTTATATTTATTCAGTCCAGCGCAGAAGAATTACTTTGCAGGGGCTTTCTGTATCAGAGACTAAGAAGAGGATATAAAAATCCTGCTATAGCGGTTGTAGGAAATGCTCTGCTGTTTTCACTGGTGCATGCAGCTAATCCGGGATTGTCTCCACTTGCTCTTCCTAGTATCTTTTTTGCCGGACTTCTCTATACACTTATGGTTTATTATTGCGATTCAATATGGATGCCGATGGCAGCACACGCAGCCTGGAATTTCACCCAGAACATTATATTTGGACTTCCAAACAGTGGTAACGTATCGCCAGTTTCAATCTTTAAACTAGATGCATCTACAGCCATGGATAGTTTTGCATATGACGTAGGATTTGGTGTTGAAGCTACAATACTAGCTATAGCACTTATAATAGTAAGTTGTATAATAGTTTATCTATGGGGAAGCAAAAATAATAAAAAGCCAACTGAAATCTGGAATTAAAAGCAATGCGCCGAACTTTCGTTCGGCGCATTATATTTATCACGATTTAATTCTCTTTACCCCATTTCCGGTTCCAGGTTTCCATAATTTCATCCCATGCCGATGGATGTAAAAGATATATCGCAATAATGATCTGTAAAACAGATAGAATCATATTGAGAACTATATCAGAGGTTTTTAAAGTGCCTTCCATTACTCCAGCTTCAGAAACCAGATCCAAATTCATAAAAGCATAAACATCATTTATTGTATGCATGAGCATTGAAGGAAGTAAACTTCCGCTCCTGATAAATAGTGCACAGAGCAAAAATCCTGCTGCACTGGTTGAAATAACCTGTAAAAGCGCCGCCAGAAGTGTAGCACCGGCAAAAAAATTGAAACCATGAACTGATCCAAATATCAAAGAAGTCACTATTGCTATCCATATTATATGTGACTTCTTTTTATTTTGCCTCATCAGATATGACACAGGAAGTCCTCTGAAAACGGTCTCTTCAACAGTTCCTGCAACACCTGCCATTAGTACAGAGTGAAGAGTCGGTGCTCCCAAATTAGTTTTTAGAATAAGCGAAGTAATAATATCAGGAAGCAGCACGATAACAAGGATAATTAAGCCTGTAATTAACCATCTTTTAAGATCTTTTGTCTTTAGGGAACCCTCATACTCAGGATAAAACCACCTTTTATGAACAAGTAAAGTCAATAATGCTCCAAGTATCATCCCTATATACATGATCTCTTCTTTCGGAAGCGGAATCACATTTCCCAAAATTACCGCCACTATAACTGAGATAAAGTATGTAAAAAGGTACCCCCAGATAATAAGCAATATGGATCCAATAAACCAGTGTTCATTAAAAATTTTGTGATTAATGATCTTCTTTTGTCTTTCCATGCTTGAGACTCTCCTTACACATTGTTATATTATTTTAAATATCCTAACTTTTTACTGCACGTTTACTATCTTTGAAGTCATCTTTCTCTGATATACATCAGTTAAAACTCCGCCAATTATATAGTCACCATCCTCTATTGCTTTGAATTCAACCTTCGGACTGCCGCTAGCTGTTACAACAACAGGCCTTACTTCTGTTGTAGAGCTTATTAGCTCACCATCCTGTGTGTATCTGTCAAATACAAACTGCAGAGTGTCTCCGGCCTCCAGCTTTCCCATCGCCGCTATTGCAAAGGATCTGTAGAAGGTTCGCATTCTCTTAAACAGAACAGTTGAAAGCTCCCGCTCTGCAAGAAATGGCACCACAGCTGTCCATTTCTTTAAACCTGCCTTTTTGAGCACCAGGAAGTACCCAATGGACATGAGTATCCAACCTATCAGTAGAAGGGGAATATTTGAGAATAAAGCAATTATTAACTACATATGTTTTCCTCCATTGCTGTAAATAATTCGTACACATTAATTATCCGATAAAAAAGTAATATTTTGACATTTAATAGAGAAAATTTATTTTTTTTTAATACGTATACCTATCTGGGGAAACATATCTATGGACTCAGATTGCATCATATGTCCTCTGCCAACAATTAAAAAAAAATAAAGCGCCGGGGATATAGGATACCTGAATGCAATGTTTGATATAATAACGTTAAAAGATGTACATACAGGAGAGTTGAAATGGATTTACAAAGAGAACGTAGACGTAGCTTAAATAGTCTTTCTCTATGTGGGACCGGCGCTATTGGCCTTGGGTTATGGTCAGTTATAAAAGCCATAATGACGTTTTTCGCGAATAGGAACTATATCGCAGAAATGATCAGCAATATCTATACTAATTCAGGAGTTTCAGAGGAAGAAGTAAGTCTTAAAGCAGTAGCATTTATAACGTACCTCATAATTTTAGCTTTTTTGGTATTGGTTTTTTCTATTAGTCTATACGTTGGCAAATGTGCAAATGCAGAGGCTAAAAAAGGGAAAAAAGATATCTTTATTTGATAATCGCACTTTTAGCAGGCTTCTTATATATATATTCCTACTATTTGGGGATTCTTTCAATCAGAGATTTAACTTTTAATGAGGCTAGTTTAACAGATGACATTAACAATTCTATTGATCAGATTGCAGAGTTTCTTTTGGATTTGTCATCTGCAGGAGTATTGCTGGCACTGTTTTTTTCCGCAATCAGATCCCGAATTCTTTCCAATATGATCAGTAAACAGGAGGCAGCCCATGAACATTGATTTTCACTATTATGCTACCTACCTGGCAGCAATTATTGCAGGATATTCTCATGAAGAAAGCAGTGAAATAGCGTATTCTGCGCAATTTGTTGATTGTTGTACAAGAACTTTTTTAACAAGCATCAAAGCCCCTTTGTCCGCAGCTACAACTCAGTCACAGGTAGAGCTGATAAATGCTCGTGCAGACCTTCTGGGGCTTCAGGATATAACTAGGATATGGTCTAGCTTCCATTTTTTGCCTCAGGATCTTTATGCTGAAAAAAAATGGTGTACTAGAGGATATAGAAACAAATATCGTCTTATCTGCGGTCCAAATGGCGATCTGTTGGTGGAGACTGTAAAGCTTGCAAAAGGAAAGTCTCTTGAGTCAGTAGGGCTAGCCATGCACGTTTTGGCTGATACCTGGGCACACCGCAATTTTGCAGGGACACCTTCTCTTGTCATCAATAATACCGACTATTATTTCTATGAGATTTTTAGCGGTGATGCCGGAGAATTTGAAAAGAAAATAACATTTCGGCACAGTACGTCAACTCCGGATGATCTTAACAGAAGCATATATACTAACAGTCTTTTCCAGACCAGTGAGAATTCCATAATGAATCTGGGACACGGGAGAGCCGGGCATCTTCCGGATTATAGCTTTATCAAATATAAGTATTTGCCTGCATGGGGGGATTTTACGGAGATTGTAAAAGACAATCCATCTGACTATTATCATGCCTTTTGTCAGATGGTTTATGCCATGAGGTATTTAAGGGGGAATATCAGCTCTTTTGACAAAGATACTTACGACTTTGAAATTGTTAGTCCTTATGAAGCTCAAATAAAAGAAATCATAAATAAACGGCAGATTGACTCCTGCGCTGACTGGAAAGCTTTAGGTGAAAAAATTACCGGCAATATAATTGATGATTTTGATGTCTACAGATATAAAGATGAGTACTTGGCAGCCAGAAAAGAAGCTAAAGACAATACTATTCTTGGTAGATTTTTTGTGGCTGCGTTAAGACAAAAGAGCATGGTCACCAATAAGATTTATAAATCAGGCAACATGCTGGCTGGCTTTTCTGCAGATTTTGCAGAGAATGGTTTTGTGGGTATAAAAGATTTCAAAAAGCTGGTAGATGTTGCTACTTCCGGAGGTGAAAAGCATGACTAGAATGCAAAAGATTAGAAGTATATTTGTGGCTATCGTAACTATTCTTGCCAGCATATATATGATAGTTGAGCCGGATGACGGTCTGATTACTATGGCTTTAATCCTCAGTATTGCTCTTGTCGCCATGGGACTTAAATACCTCACCTACTATTTTACAATGGCGAGACATATGGTAGGCGGAAAAGGAATCCTTTTTTATGGCCTGATAGTGTTTGATTTTGGTCTTTTCACATTGTCACTCTCGGACATTCCAAAACTGTATCTGGTGTTGTACCTTGTCGTCATCAATGGATTTAGCGCAGCTGTAACAATCTTAAGAGGGCTTGATGCCAAAAAAATGCACAGTGCCTCCTGGAGACTATCCATCAGCCATGGTATTCTCAATCTTGCGCTGGCATTTTTTTGCATAATATTTGTCAGGTCCACTTCTGTTGTAGTTTATGTATACTGCTTTGGACTTATTTACAGGTCTATCATCAGAATAATATCTGCATTTAGAAAAACTGCTGTCGTGTATATTCAGTAATAAAGCAATCGCAAAAGCATACTTAGTCTGCATCAAGGGGCTGGTCTTTATATTCTGCATATAATTCCGGAAGGAATGTATACAAATGCTCCCACTCAACTAATGTATCCTTAGACATATCCATATTGGTTGAATTTTTGAATTTATCTATGCCGCCACAATGATGAACCTTGAGTAGTGGCAACAATTCAATAATTAGCCGTTTCAAAAAGGCTATTTCTGCTGTAATCGGTTATGCCACATATGACAGTGATAAATACAATAACCCTCGATGCTCACAGCTTTCTGTGTGGACATAGAGGGTTAAATTCTTAAATAATCCCGTGTGAAACTGTAACTACTGTTTTTATGCCATTTCTCTTATGGAGCATACGGGACTTGAACCCGTTAGAAACGTACGCCGCTAGGCGCACACTACAATAACCAGAAGCCATCGCTATGTCTGATAGAACATGATGAACATCATTCACAATATCAAAAGGATCCGAATATTCAATGGACTGTCCACCAATGACATCCTCTTCCTTATATATTGAAATATTGCGAGGCTGCCCTGCCCATTCAAAGAGATCTTGGAAGATATATTCATGCATCTTAAAGAAATACTCTGTATGATAGTCTCCATCAAGTTTATTCTGAGCCACTTCCTTCAGCCGAAAAACCACATAGTCCGCTTCAGCTGAATCAAGTAAATTCTGATCTTTAATGCCAGGTTTGTCTGCAAATGTGACGAATCTTTTGCCCTATATCGCGGAAGAAAGATATCTGAAGGAAAGCACAATAACATAACAGTATCTCATGCGACAAAGAAGCTAATTCGAACCATCTACAGGATGGAACTTACCAGAGTGACTTACTCACTAAGGTAACACTCTAGGAATTCTTTTCTGTTCGAGCACCCGAACGGATGCTCTTTTTGTCATGCGATTTTGTTTTTAAACTTTTTATCGACTATAAATCACTGTCTTTAAAATGTTATAATGGAAGTACATATAAAAAAGGAGAAATACCAAATGGAAAATACTATGTATCAGGTGTCGACACTTCAGGCGCTAATTCTTGGGTACAGCCGGACGGTGATAAATGTAGACGAACTAATTCAGCATGGTGATACCGGGCTGGGAACATTTGAGGATGTGAACGGTGAGATGATCGTCATGGATGGACACTGCTACAGGTCAGATCAGTTCGGGAATGTAACAGAGGTTGATCCTTCGACGGGAACTCCTTTTGCTGCTGTGGCCAGGCTCTATGGCAATCAGCAGTTTCAGCTTAATGACATGCCGAATTTTGCCTCAATTCAGACAGAACTGACAAGGAAGATCGAAGAGGTATTCGGGCTTAACAGTATGCATATTGTCAGGATTGACGGAGAGTTTGGGAAAATCGATGCCAGATCGGAGGGGCCTTACAGGTCGCACCATATCAGGCTGAAAGAGATTCTTCTCCACACGCAGCAATCGTTTCTTTTTGAGAATATCCGGGGATCTCTGGTGGGTGTATATTTTCCAGATTATATGGATGGAATAAATATGCCGGGATGGCATCTTCATTTTCTCTCCGAGGACAGAAAGAAAGGCGGGCATGTTTTTGATGCAAGTATAATCAAAGGAGCAGCCAGAGTAGATAAGATTACCAGTATCCACATAAATCTTCCAAAAGAAGCGTCTTTTGATACCTATTCTCTTAAAGAGGATCTGGAAAGCGAGATAAAGTCCGTCGAGTAAAGTAAAAACATCAGATATACAGGCAGAGTTTTAAAAGGAACTAACGACCTCGGCGAAGAGGTAGAGATATCAGCTACAACAAAAGCGCGTCTGGTCCTATTAGTCAGTTTTTCGCCGGATATTCACTCACAAGCATCCATAAAAGACATGTTGAATCACACATACGTGGGAACCAGTCATTAAACCTTGTAGCAATATTCAACTTTCTATGAAGTTCTCTGGCTGATATTGTTTGCTTGTCAAAATCAATCTTTAATAATTCGTTCATTATGCCTTCCTATCAAAATTAAAGTTTTTTTAATCAGCAACCCTGATAATACTTACACAATTATTTTAAACTCAAGATTGTCTTATGAGACTAACCTTGAGTCCTATTTGCATGAATTATTACATATTAAAAACAAACAGTGTGTTCCTTGACAAGCGCTACATGGTAGGAGGCCTTAAAACAGATGCCGGAAAAAACAGACAGATACCCATATCCGGAAAGATAGTTCCACTTGACGATATATAGTGGTGCTGAAGTGTGAATTGAATTTTGTGAAATTATAGTGGTGCTATTGTGTGAATAGGTGGGGCTCAATTGCGAACTAGGTGGGCTCACAGCCCGAAATATTCAGTTTGGTGGATGATCCTAGTAATTTATTCAATAAGCAGTATTCTACGACTAGCTTAATTTGGCGGTATTAAGCAAAAATACTCAGATAAATAAACTCCTTGGATAATCTATCTTATTTAAGATATAAGATAAGATAGATATGGCCGACAGCATTTTTGTAATTAACGTTGGTGGCTATATTGGTGACAGCACTAGGGGAGAGATTGCGTATGCCAAAGCTCATGGTAAGCCTATAGAGTACTTAGAACCACTAGAGAATAAGGAAAACAAACAATGAAAAAGGAATTTATAAAGACAATTATAGTATCATATGGTGGCTTTTTCGATGGTGCCGAAAAGAGAACGTTGACTCATGAGGGAGAGAAGATTTTCGTTGAAAGAGAATTTTATAATGGCGCTTTTGATAACGGAAAGCCCCTTTATGTCGGAAAAACTTGGAGCATGTTGCTTGATGAATTAGACAGTCTTCATATCGATGAATGGGATGAAGGATATGATGATCCTGATGTGATGGACGGAACACAATGGTCGCTGGACATTAAGTTTTCAGACAAATCTGAAGGATTGCACTACTGGGGAAGTAACAAGTATCCAGAAAATTTTGATGCATTTATGAAAGTTATGGAAATGAGATGATGCCTTTAGACTATCAGAGGGATAATCATATGATAAATGGTTGTGAAGCGTGTATTGCGTATCAAGTGCAGAAAGGTATCGCAAAAACAGATTTATGTGAAAATTGCGGTAAACAGGAAATGTTTTGGAGACAAAGTGAGGCTGGTACCCTATACATGGAATGTTCCAATTGCCATGATACCATCGCTGTAGATTTGAATACGCCCTGTGAACTTGACCCTGTTTTTAATCAAAGGGTGAATTTGACTATAGTTCCACAACAGAATATGCCTGAAAAAGAAGCAATGGCTGAATTGTCAAAAGCTTTTAAAGTAAATGTTCTTGGCATGAGAAAAATGCTAGTGGAAGGGACATCTAGGGATGTGATTCTTGAAGATCTGGAAATAATTATTTCATTAATGAATAAATATAGCGTGAAATATAGGCTTAAAAATTATGAGGATTGCAAGGTGAAGTATCCTTTTTATAAGGAATGTAAGTATCCTTACTCGGCAATGCGTATATTCATGAAATAATCATGGAGGTGGCTAGAATGTATGATGCTAATGATTTAAAAGCCATTGTTAGATTTGAAGTGAATCCGGCATTATTTGAAACTGATACTGAAAACGAAGAATTCTATAATGTTGATAATTATAGAGGGACATATAGGCCATCCTATCAGGATTTGCGGGTTGCATGCGAAAATATGTTGAAAGCTGGTACCAATGCTGAGATGTTTCAGAATTGGTATTGTTTTGTCTCTAATGATTTGGCTGATTGCTATGAAGGCATGTGGACCTTCACGGGAGATAATGGATATCTCTGGCCTAACAATGATTATGATCAGTTTAAGGCTATGGACAATGCAATCAATAACATCGGAATTTACATTGGATGTTATGAAGAAGAAATAAAGTCCGCTCTTTTGGAAATAATCCAGATGGCAGACAATTATGAGTTTAATAGAAATCATGAACCGGTAGATTGGAAACTTACCAAATCTCAGATTGAAGAAATACTCCAGGAATTTATTGAGGATACTGCCGGAGTATCTAATTCGCGCAGGGAGCTTTTCAGAAAGATAATTAACGAAGAGTGCGATGCCGAGAATCCATTAGCCATGAGAATAAAGGGTTATGGATGCTATGGCGGGGATAAAGTATTTGACTGTGATTGGGACGAGTCCAGAAAGCTTATAACAAAGCTTTTTGAATTAGACGGAAATCCTTATTATGCGAATACACTTGGATACATTTATTACTATGGCAGATGTAATGAAGGCGTGCCGGAATATGAAAAAGCCTTTCAGTATTTTTCAATAGGCTTCGCACACGATGTCATCGAGTCTATGTATAAGATTGCTGATATGTTTCTTGCAGGTAAGGGATGCATAAAATCTCCGGAAACATCAGCGCACATTATACATAAACTTTATTATGGCTGTAGACCGGACTTTTGTATGGGCGATGATGCTAAGTTTGCAGATGTAGCACTGCGAATGGCCGCACATTATCAGAGGAATGGACGTTATAGTGAAGCATTTTATCATTATCTGGAAGCTGATTATGCAATTAAAAAAAGGCTCAAGAAAAGCGATTTCTTTGGAGATAAAAAAGTTCAGGATAATATAACCAAGAGTATAGCAGAAGTAAAGCAACATCTGGAACCGGGATTTTTCAAAGATAAAGAGATAACAAGAAATCCATATTGGCTATTTGACATGATTGATCGTGAGTGCAAATCAAAGATTGAGATTAGTCATATTAACGAAAATAGATATAGGATAAAAGTTATCAGACCGAAGGGCGAAGATGTTGGAAAGGCTATGGTTGTAGCACCTGAGCTTGAACGTGTTACTCTTACCCGCGCCTTCGCATCAGAATTTACAACGGATGAACCGATTGCATATGAGTGTAAGGATAAGTTCAATATGTACGTGGACAATATCAAATATTGTGACGAAAACACATATTCTTTCTGCATGGGTGATAAAGTGATTTTTATAATTAAGAATGCGAATTATATCTTGACTAAGAATGATTTCGAGAAGGTATAGCATACTGAGGAAGCTACAGAAGAGCAGGCTATTCGTGATTGTAGATTTATAAATATCAATACATACTTAAATTCCATAATGACAGCGCATATTATTTTATGGGTAAGGGAAAAATATGAGAATATTAAAAGATAATCTGTCAAAAACCATGAAGCCATATGTTAAATTAGTTGATGGTGTATTATGCATAAAAAGAGGAAAAGTTGATGATGCTATTTCGGCTATAGCAACTACATATGGTGCAGAAGGCTGTGCGTCAGTAGAAACAAATGCTTATGGGCGGGAATACCTTATAGTTTATGCCGCTGACAAAAATCGTCTTAGGAAAGTCCAGGAATATTACATAGGAGTGGGAACTACAGATAATAAGTCTCCATCTAAAAAACAAAAGATACTATAGAAGCTGTTGTAGCTGATTCAAAGAAAGAAATATTGACAAAGGAAACTTCTGTTTTTAAAGGTGAAAACTATGAAATCATAAAACATATAGGAATAATATCAGAAGCCCCTTCCGGTTGGAAAAAGGAGTTGAATCTTGTTTCGTGGCATGGAAAAGAACCTAAATATGATATTAGAGAATGGTCACCAACACATGAAAAGATGGGGAAGGGCGTTACTTTCTCTAAAGATGAGCTCTTAAAGCTAAATGATATTATTAATGTTATAGATAGTTCAGATTAAATATATAACAAATGTAAGTGATTTTAGATGTATAAAAAAACAATTGTGGAGCAAATTATGAAAGCATTATCAGTACATCCATATTATGCAATGGCAATTATATCAGGCAGAAAGACTATTGAAATCCGTTCATGGGATACTGCCTATAGAGGTGATATCCTGATTTGTTCGACTGCAAAGAAGCAACGCGGATGCATATCAAGCCACGCATTAGGAGTTGTAACTCTTAAAGATATAAGAAGATTTGATAGGGGAGATTGCGAAGGTTCATTACTTCCGCCTGAAGACTATGTTTATCATTATTTCGTGGACTATGCATGGGTATTAGAAAATCCTAGACCTATAATACCGTTTGAGATAAAGGGAAAGTTGTCATTATGGAACTATGATGGTGATATTGACATTATACCAGAGTCAGACTGGAAGCCGGCTATTGTGTATGATGAGGATGCTGAACAGTATGTTGGAAAATTTTTTGATAAGTATTGGAAACCATTACTTTACTAAAGGATTGTAAACACTCAGATTACATTAAAAGCCACATTATCAGCAGAAGAATTAATTAAAGTTTTATATTATCAAGGGAGGCCTTTTAAAACAAAAAAGAGATGCTTACAAACCGAAACCAATGTCAGATCATAAGGATCATAGAGGGTAGGTCTTCTATATTTATGCGTATAATTTAAGTTATGCACGTAAGTATTGCAAAGCTTGAGCTATTCTGGCTATATCTCCGAGAAAAATATGGAAAAGAGAATCATCGATAAATTCAATAAAGTAGCTGAGCCCTGTTCTCTAGACTGCCTGAGATTTAGATAGGGTACAACTTGTTTGTACAGATTGAACATATATGTTTGTTGAGCTATAATAATAATAGATTTTCTATCTAAAGGAGCTTGACATGATTAACGTTGATTGTGAATACAAAATCAAAGAAGACATCGAGTTTATCATCGAGTCAGAGAAAACGACAAAACTTGAATTATCAAAAAAGACCGGAATTTCCAGAGTGACACTTGATGAAATTTCTAAGAATGGTATGACTACTGATAGCGTTTATGAGAAGTTTTATTCATATGTATACAATAGTAATTACAGAATAAATTCGGTAAAAGAAGAATTGATAAAAGAAAAATATCAAGATGTACTTTTTCATGGGTCAAAAAATGGTCTGTCTACAATCACTGTCAATGGCTCCAGAAACAGTTGTGATTTTGGGAATGGATTCTATTTAGGAGAAACCTATAATCAGGCTTTGTCATTTGTCTGTGAAAACGACAAATCTTCTGTATATTCTTTCAGATACTCCCTCGATAATTTGAAAATTTGCAGATTTGACTGTTCCATGGAATGGATGCTTGCTATTTGTTATCATCGTGGTACACTTGGAACTTTCTCGAATGATAAGCAAGTACAAAATATCCTAGAAAAGATAAATAATGCTGATGTAATCATTGCCCCTATTGCAGATAATAAAATGTTTTATGTAATGGCTCAGTTCACCGAGGGTGAAATAAATGCTGATGTTGCTCTTCACTCATTGTCAGCATCAAAACTTGGCTTTCAATATATTTTTAAAACGGATAAAGCTTTAAGCAAATTGATTCCAATTGAAAAATATTACTTATGCATACCTGAAAGAGATGAATGTAAAAAATTGCTCATTGAGCGTGGATTTGAGATTGACACAAAATTAAAGCTCGCAAAAAGAGAATTTAAAACAGGACTGTATATAGAGGAGATTTTCAATGAGAAAATTTGACCATAATGGGCTTTTACTTGCAGAATATCAAGGAAAATTGTTTGAAAAATCTTATGATTTAAAATGTTCTACCGGGATTTTTATTAGAAGATTTATACATTCAAATTTGCTGAATACTTTAGATAGCAACAATCCTGCACTCTTGTCATTGGATGTAAATGAAGGTATTTCGAGTATTATTGAGCAATTTGGTGATACAGATTATGGTAAAACGAAATATTCTAAAAGCGCGTTGTTCTGGATTGGATATATATACAGGTATATTTCATATACCAGAGAAGTCTCAACAAGATTTGTCATGGATTTATTTGCATATAAACAAATGAATGATGTTTATTATACATTTCATACTCAAGACCCTGAATGGTGTATTGCAAGTTTGCTGGATATCAGTGGGTTAGATGAAAATATTTTTGACAACAATTTCCGCCTCAAAGAGGCAATAAAAGAAAAGGGCACATACTAGAAACTTATATGTATTAAATGTACAATTTTGTAGAAGGCCTCGGGATGAATGTATTTGTATATGGGGATTACGTTCAGGAAGAGCCTTACTATACCAACTGGAATGTCGTACAAGCCTAGGCTTTAATATTACATACAGGGATGGCAAATATGAGATTGGATATATAGAGCTGGATACTCCGGATAGTACTTTCTAACAACGCATATTTCAGTTTGTAAATACGAGAATAGGAGGACAAAAGATTGAAAGAATTGACGCGCGGTGATGTATTGCATGTATATGGAAGCTTTGGACTAAATATGGATTACACTGTAAGACTGTGTGTGCGAATGAAAGATGAGATAAACGGTGAGATGCTTTCAGAAGCGGTGAGAAATACTTCAAAGCGCTATCCTTATCTATCCTTGCAGATGAAGAGGGACGAAAACCGGGTATATTATGAGGATAACCCCAAAGAAATAGCACTTATAAATGACAATAAAAGAATCAGCTTGAACAGCGAAGAGTCCAATTATCATGTATGGGCTGTATGCTACAGGGACGATTTTATCTATCTTGACATATATCACGGCCTTCTTGACGGGACCGGTATGTATATGGTCCTTTCAACCTTGCTTTATGAGTATTGCTCAAGAAGGTATGGTGTGACGGATCACAAGGGCGTTCGCACACTTGAGGATGAAGTGCGTCCTGAAGAGGCAATAGACCCTATGGATTACCTTCCCGAGATAGATCTGTCAAATGTTGCCACACCTTCATATACGCCCGCATTCTCCCTGGAGAAAGATGCAGGGTTTCATACAGCAGATCTTAACCTTATGGATATTGAGATCTCAGAAGCTGATTTTCTCAAGTATACATCCGCAAACGATGCGAGCCCAGGAACGATGATAGCCCTTTTAAATGCCAGAGTGATAGATTCGCTTTACCCTGACCGGGATAAGAAAATCATGGGCTCATATATAATAAATGCACGACCTATGCTTGGAGCTTCAATCACACATCACAACTGTGTTAGTACGGTTTTTCTTGATTACAGCGACAAAATAAGAAACATGCCATTCGACAGGCAATGCACAGTTTACCGTGGAAAGACGTTTATTCAGAGTGATTCTGAACGGGTAGCCGGAGCTATGACTTTTTCTGCTAACCGAAACCGTCTAATGCTTGATTCAGCTCCAACTCTTGCTGAAAAATATGATGTATTTGCAAGGTCTCTCTCAGGAGGACGTTTGCTTTTCACATATATGGTAAGCTATGTTGGAAAATGGAAGTATAAAGCTGTTGAAGAGTATATCTCCGAATTCTGGACTCACGTACCAAGCGCCAATGCCTTGCTTACTGAAGTTGCAGCAGTCGGAGGAAGGATTTTCCTAACTGTACATCAAAGATTTGAGGAAGATATCATAATTCATAGTCTGCTTGATGAGCTTAAAAGAAATGGTATCTCCTACAAAGTACACAAACATATCCCTGCAGACAATGCGCATTTTCCTTTGCCGTAAAACAGGTGGCGAAGTTCGAAACTCTGCAGCCATGTCATATACATGTCATTAAACAGAGGAATTTCATCAAATGGAGAAATCAGAATGCTTAGAAAGGTGTTTTCATTGGCTATCATATCTATATTGATACTGACAGCATGTGGAACAAGAGATGATGTTATGGCTTCTTTTCAATATACGCTTGAGTCAATCCATAAAGTTAATGGCCGTCAGGGAGTATGTACAGAAGACGGATATTACTGGGTTAGCGGATCTACGTCGCTTACAAAATACGACGAAGACTGGAATGTAATAGCTGAGAACACAGATCCTTTTAAGGGTTATGATATCGAGGTCAACCATATCGGCGATATCGACGTGTATCAGGGTGAACTTTATCTTGGCGTCGAATATTTCATGGATGGTGTAGGTCGCAATATTCAGGTGGCTGTTTATGACGGAGACACACTTGAGCTTAAAAGGGTCTTTCCTTTTAAGACTGACACCGGACAGATTGAATGCTCCGGAATAGCAGTAAACGAGGATGACAGAATAGTATATATGTCATCATGGGTAGATGATCCATCAAGTAGTTATCTGTATATGTATGACCTGGATAACGGAGGCTATAAAGGCAGGCTTCAAATGAATGCAGCTCCCAAGTGGATACAAGGAGTAGCATATTTTGATGGCAGCCTTTATATAACAGCTGACGATGGTGATGCAGACAAAGATGAACCTGATAATATGTACCGAATAGACCTGGGAACGGCGGGCAGCACATATTTAGTGAGTCCTGAGCATTCCTTTGTAGAAGTTACAAGGCAAGGCGAGATAGAGGGGCTTACCTTTGATAAAGTCAACAACAAGTTTCTTTTGCTGTATAACCGGGGCGCAAGGATAGTCCTTGGTATTCCTAAAGGATTCTATGATGACTATAACGAAGAAATACATGAAGTGTTTGTATATGATATAATGCCTGTTCGATAGAACAGTTTACGTTAGTTACTGGAGGCTGGTGATGGGTGAATTTGACCTTGACGGAATATTTGATCAGGTAGTCGATGGCCTTGTAGGGGCTCAGATTTCCGACACGTTAAAAGAATATGACATCAATAAAAACAGGCCGAGTATTAATTGTGTTTAACAAGAAAATGGCTTAAATATGCATTAAAATAAGATTTTTTATAGAATAATTGAAATAGTAAACGCGACTTTTTGTCCTCGCGAAGGGCTCAAAAGTCGCGTTATGTTTTTAAAAATCGTGATAAAGCCAGTGAAATAGCAGCGAACATCAGTTTGGTATAAAAGCACTTCGTTAAATCCCAATTTAAAGAAGTAAACAATTAAATAGCAAACAAAGAAACAGCAAGGCGGAACAGAATATAAATTCTTCTGCTCCGCCCGTGTCTCTGATATGCAGTTGTATAGTTCTGAGTGTTTGTTAATAAAAGCTCTGTATTAAGTTTTCATAATTCAAAAGGTATAATTCTAGGTTTTAAATCCTAATCTTTTAAAGATTTTCCGTGTTGTAAATTGGAAGGGTTATATTCGGATATAATCGTCCACGTCACATTGCAAAAGCTGAATCGTATCTTCAACAGAAATTTTCCTTTTTATAAGTTTTTTGCAATTTCAAATACTTTTCTTAGATACTTACCAGCGTTTTTATCCCGATTAGCATCATTACCATAGCCTCTGGTCATCTCATCAAAAGCATATACTTCGCAGGTTTTTGCTCTATTTCTGATCCGGTCACCAACCATAACTGTCTTCATTGCTTCCAGCTGATCTCTTCTTACATTATCTTTTAATGACCCACCCATGGTAATCAAAAATAAAGCTTTCTCAAGACATTTCATAGATGTTTTATCCCCATATGCAAATCCGTAAGTCCATACCCGTTGAAACCATCCCTCTAACATAGCAGGAGACGAAGTCCAAAAATCAGGATAAATAAAAGCTATCGCATCTGCTTCATTTATCTTTTTCTGCTCAAAAAGAACGTCCTCCGATACAGGACTATCCAAATTATAAAATCCTTCTCTTATATACTCTTTTTCCGACATCACGGGATTGAATCCATCTGCATACAGATCAGAAATCTCATATGAATGTCCTGCACTCTCCAGTCCTTTGATAAAAGCTTCTTTCACTTCGTATGTAAAACTGTTTTTACTTGGATGACAATATACAATGAATACCTTCATTTCATACTCCTTTACCTATGGCTACTTATCCATCCCTATCCACTGTATGAAAGCTGTCTTATCGCTGCTGTTATACCCAGCCTTCTCATAGAAATGCATAGTCTCCGGCTTCTTTGATCCTGTCAGTAGCATCATTTTGTAACAGTTTTCCTTCTCCGCAATCTTCTTTGCATAATTCAGACATTCACCTGCATATCCGTTTCCTCTGAAATCCGCATGTGTTACCACATTCTCAACAAAAGCATATGGTCTTATATTTCTTGTTAAATTCGGGATGATCACACAAACACAGGAAGATATAATCTGACCATCAATTTCATTTACGATCAGATGGTGATTCGGATCTTCAATGATCTGATTCCATATTTTTTCAAGATGTTCATCATGCTTGGGAATACTGTCTTCATGTAAGTAAAGATACAGTTCCAAAAGTGCTTCCAAATCTTCTTTTTTTGCTTCTCGTATCATCAGCTGATAATCCTTACCTCCCTAACCCGGAATAAATTCCGATATTATGTTCTAACGATCATCTCGACAAATTCTGGATTTATTTTTCATAAAAAAACTCTATTTCTTCTCCCAGCGGTCCAAAGCAAAATGCCATTCTAAATTGATATTCAGGCAAAGAATTAATAACTTTATCATTTGGTTCAATAAAAACTTCATATCCCGCTTTTTTTACTTTATCTATAACATTGTCAACATCTTCTGTTGCAAATGCAATATGACGAATAGACCCTTTCCTATGTTCGCCATTACCAGTTACAAATACTTCAATCAGCCCGTTGCCGCTATCTATCATTATTCCTTCTGGCCATTCCCGGCAAATAGACATACCAAGTACATTTATATAAAAGTCTTTTACTCTATCTATTTCTCCAATATTGCATTTCATCGATATGTGATGTATACCTTTTACCATTTTCGTCCTCTCCTTGGTCGATGTTTTCGACAAACTCCGATTTTGTCATCGTCTATAAAACTGTAAGTTATCCTTGCACATGTAACAGATAAAAATCATCCGCATATATTCGCTCTCCCTGCACATATGGGATCAGGTTTTCCTTATTCCACCGTTGCATTCTCGATGCAAACCACTCTTGCTTACTCCACTGTTCATAATGAATTCCGAGACAATCTAACAAGGTAAGTACAAAACAGGCATCTAACACATCGTAACGGATCGTACCGCCTGTATTCCGATATCCTTCTGCCATTTGTTGCCTACGCGCCAATGATCCGCCGATATTTCCAAACAGAACAGCAAGATCATACATCGGATGTCCCATACCGAAAAAAGAAAAATCAATAGGCACAAGCCCATCCGGTGTTTGCAAGATATTCGATGCAGACAGATCCCCATGGATCATCTGAAATTCATCCTGCACGTTTTCCAATACAGCTCCGGCATGATCACAGCACTTTTGCATGATCAAAGAATACTCGTTGCTTAACCCCAGATTTTCCAGTGCCTGAAATCTCCTTTTCGTGCATTCGCAATGTTGCTTTCCATAGGTTTTTACCGGTGATACCCGGAATCCCTTTGCCTTCTGATGCAAACGCGCAAGCATATCACCTATCTGATAGCAGATTGCATCATTCAACTCAAGCTTGTCTAACGATTCGCCATCCAACCATTTTGAAACCGTAACATATGTACCATTCTGTAACTTTGTAATGAGTTCACCATAACGGTTTTCAACAGCTTCGCGTATCTGCATGCTCTGTTTCTTTAAGTAGGCTTGAAAATCAAGTTCTGACTTATATATCTCGACACGATCAACACCGTCGTAAAAAAACTCTGCTGAAACCCCCTCTGTCGGCTCATGTATTTGCAGCAAATACTCGTTTCCCACGCGATAGGTCAGATTCTCATTGTGTCTCAGCAATTCTATTTCTGTCGCTGTTATATTGTAATGAGCTAACGCTTCTAAAGCTTTTTGTCTGTATTCTATCGTCATAAGTATTACCTTAAACCGAATACCCCAAGTTAATATCAAATGGAGAAATCAGCATTTTTTGCAAAACTTTATTGTAATTATCGAAAAAGATTTTTATGGCCTTGCCATAGTTTTCTTTCGTATCAAATTCCCAGTATGAATAATACTTAACGCACTTTACAACCTTGGTTAACTCCCTCGGAGACTCGCCAAGCTCGACTCCATCTATGGTATAGAATCTCTTGAAATACTTGAGTGATATGCAGCCTTCACATTTAAACTGATTTGCGGTCATTTCCTCAATCTTAGCTTCGAATTGCTCGAGTTTATCGGGCTTTACCTGAAAGAGTTTCATCTCAATAAATGTCTTTTTCATTATGCATTCCTCTGATTATTTTTTCATTTATATCTCTACCTCAAAAGGTGATTCGTTATCAAAAATATCACTGTAGAAGCCAAACCAGCTAAGCCCCTCCACAAGGCACTTCACATTGTAGCTTTCTTCCTCATCGAAAACGAAATCTTCGCCGGAAGCCTTCTTTACCTCAAAGACATCAATGATATTTTCCATCAATACTGCATTGACCATCATTTCCAGATGCTCAAGTTCTTCATCGGTTATGGTACACTCAGTCCGGTATCCATTAATGACTGTCTGCATATATTTTTCCATATATGCCCGTCTTTCATCTGCGTCTTCATTCCAGGCAATCCACCCAAGACCATGGGACCATAAATTGGCAATATCATATAAATACCAGCAAGTACGGCAGTTATCAAAATCAAATACATTGATTTTTCCTGTATCATACTCAATGTTATAGTTTCCATCACTATAGTCAAAGTGAACCATTCCATAGTTTTCGGAGTTCCGCGGAAGTCTGCGCAGTTCCTCCAGAAATTCATGCAGTCTGTCTTTAACCCGACGCCCCATCTTCATATGTAAACAAAAGAAATCATCCGGGATAAGGCTCTCGAAATAGTCCTCATTGTACTTCTCGAAGAAATCAAAACGCTTATGTATCGGGCTGTAGCTCTTTGAAAGAGCATGTATTTTTCCTAAAACCTTGCCGGTAAGATAGAAGTACTCGTCTATCGGAACTCCATCAATATACTGGTAACCATGATCGGCTATCTGATCACCTTTTGCAATCTCGAACATGGTTACTACCTTCTCATCGATAATTTCAATTCGATTCCCTTTCCTTGAAGGAATCGAATCTGCCACGCTGGCTCCACCTTCAGAAAGATAATGTACATACTCGATTTCCGCCTCATAATCCTCAATGCTTCTATCTGAAAGAGAAGACACTCTGAGAACCAAATCATTTCCAATCAAAAATACCAGATTCCTTCCGCCTTCATGCCCGTGGACTTCCTTGGCTGAGGCAGTATCGAATCCGTAAAGCTGTGCCGCTTTGAATAAAAGATCTTTTTTCATCATATGGCTATTTTTAATCCTTTTCTTCTTGGTCGATTATCCTGAAATTGAACTAAGTCGCTGCGCGACGGCCTGCCAAGGCTGTGGCGCAGCGTTTCTTTTACTTAAAAAGCAGTAGATAGTGACGTCCTGATGATGTATCGTTTAAGTTACCACACAAAAACCAAACACTACCAAAAGCCACTACTACTGCTATGAAGAGAATATCACCTACAAACAAGCCTTACAAGTATATTCACAGAATTCGTTACCCTCCGTAACCAGTAGTAACCACATTTTTACTACTACATTTACGGAGGTTTTATTATGGACGAATCATTAAAAAGGCAGATTCATGAAGAGTGCAGGATCAGGAATCGATCTGAGGGCACTTGTAAGCAATACACATATCATATAGGTAAATTTCTGGAATGGACCGGAAACAAACCTTTCAATGAACTTACGCTTTATGATGCGCGAGAATATATCATAAAGAAGCGAAATGATGGTGTCACGCCGGAAAGCTGTAATGGCATTAATTCTGCGCTTGTTTTCTTCTACAGATACATTCTTCACATCACCTGGGACCTTGATATAGTTCCCCGAATGAAGAGAAACTGGACGTTACCCCAGGTTGCTTCCAGAGATGATATTGAAAAGCTGATTGATACTTCTACAAATATCAGAAACAAAGCAATCATCGCTCTTACCTATTCATCAGGTCTCAGAGTCGGTGAGGTTTGCAAGCTTGCTCCAACAGATATTTACATGTCTACCATGCAGGTTCATGTAAGAAATTCAAAGAATCATGGGGATCATTGGACCATTCTGTCTGAAAGAGCTCTGGAACTTCTCAAACAGTATTGGTATTCCTGTCCTGATCCACGTGATACTCTCTTTGTTACTCTCAGAAGGCCACATAAACCTTTGAAACCCGGAGCAATACAGACAATGCTCAAAAAAGTCGGAGCCGAAGCTGGTATCAAAATCCATCCCCACGTTCTTCGCCATTCCTTCGCAACACATCTCATTGAGGATGATACTAAGCGCGAGTATGTACAGTCCATGCTTGGACATAGGTCTCCCAATTCTACAGCAGTATATATAAACGTTACAAATAAATCTTTGATGGGTATAAAGAGTCCCCTGGACAGAAAAAAGAAATCCCCTCGCAAGGGCTCTTCTACCAGCGAAAAGTCTTCAAAAAAGAAGTCTGAGGGCAAGAAGGATGAGTAATGTAACTATACAGGATGTGTTTGAGCAGTTTCTTCCCACTATTGCTGACAGATCTTTTTCTGATGTGCAGCTCAATGCCATACGCTGTATCAGGAGTTGCCGGACTGCTGAGATGGGTGCACATGTCAGCGAGTGTGAATCCTGCCATTCAACTTACATCCACTATAATTCATGCAAGAACCGCCATTGTCCGATGTGTCAGGGCATGAACATAGATGAATGGATTGATCTGCGCCGTGAGGATGTGCTGGATGCCCCATATTTTCACACAGTATTTTCCATTCCAAGCCAACTTTATGCACTTGTGTATTCAAACCAGAAACTCCTATACGATGCTCTTTACCATGCAGCTAACAAAACACTCTCAGAATTATCAAAGGATCCCAAGCACTTTGGAGCCAGGATTGGTTACATCTGTGTTCTTCATACCTGGGGTTCCATGCTTAATTACCACCCACATCTGCATGTAATTGTTCTTGGCGGCGGGCTGGATAAAAACAATCACTGGAAAGACAAAGGCCATAAGTTTTTTCTTCCTGTAAAAGTCATGTCCCCTGTATTCAGGCGTTACTACTTAAGCGAGTTGAAGTTATTACATGACACAGGAAAACTCAAATATACCGGCCAATCATCCTATCTTAAAAACGATTATGAATTCAAGGAACTGATGAATAAGCTGTATGAAACGGACTGGATTGTCTATTCAAAGAGGACATTTGCTGGTGCACAGGAAGTTTTCCAGTATCTTGGAAAATATACTCATCGCATTGCCATCAGCAATCGTCGAATTGTAAATCTTTAGTTTGTCTTAATCAGTTTTAACTGAAATCTAATCAGCGAAATGAATCACTTCTACAGATTATAATGTCTTAATTTTCTCCACAACTTTTTTAAACTCATCATATCTAATTTGCTCAGAAAAGGTTTCATACCCTTATATTTTAATAGTTGAAACAAATAAGGAAAAGCCTTGTCATCAAGGCTTTTCCATTATAAAATCCATCTTTAGTTATCAGTTCTCGAATCGGCGGATTAACAAAAATATTGCGTCTTTGGGCTAACCTTCTAGGATGTCCAGTTTATCATCAATAGCTCTGGATACAAACTGGTTTATTGTGATTCCTTCATTGGCAGCATATAATGCAATTTTCTTGTGCTGTTCGGGTTTAATACGGACATTGAAGGAGCCTTTAAACTCACGCTCAGGCTCTTTACCAATCTTTTTGCAGTAATCCAGGTAATTATCTATACAGTCATGCATTGACTGGGTAAGCTCTTTTACCGATTCTCCATGAAAGTTCAGAGAATCATTGATTCCGAGAACATGACCGATAAAAATCTGATCTTCCTGGTCAAATTCTACCTTTGCATGATATCCGTTGTATTCCATCAGTGAACTTATCATTCTATCTCACCTACTTCCTTAAGAAATGCTATGACCATCTTTACATGATACCTGTACAGCTCATTGCCTGGGTGTGGACCGTCAAATTGAAGGATGCGCTTGGTTTCAACATGATAATAGCCTATTCCTGATCCTCTTCCGCCCTCGAACTTTTCGCAGCCACATTGCTTCATAAGTGCGTCCAGTTCTCTTATTGTAAAACTTGTCGGTGCGGGTTTTGACAGTATTTTTTCTAGTAATTTTGATTTCTTTGGCACAGTAATTCCTCTTGCAACTATTTTCTAGTTACAATATAACACTTTAGCCCTACCTCGTCAATTCCAACAGAGTAACAGCTAGCATTTCCTTATTTCATACATATCTTCATGTTTCAGATACAATACCTGATATGTCGGGATTATTAGTGTGTTCCATGGATCAGATATATATACTCCGCCTGTAGACGTTGCTGATTTCTTGAACTGGATCCATAGGTCATCTATCATATCTGACATGATGAAAAGTTTAAGATAAACTTTATCTGCTTCAGATTCGCCAATTTCGTAAAAACGTATCCCACCTACACAAGTAACATCTTCCAGAGTATATGACCGTAAATTTCTTTGCATTACAGGCCGGATGTTGTGTCCAAGGCAGGCTGCGCTGATAGCATCACTGGGCTCTTCGAAGCCCTGCATTATCCATGTGAAGCATATTGCGAGCAGTGTCATATCCGAATCACGGATACTGTCCACGTAATGTAAGGTGTTAACATCGTTTTCTGACAGTGAGAAAATGCCCTTGCCTATGATAGACATATATTTTGCGAATAAAAAGCAGTCAACCATATCATAAGAGTCATACTCTGCAGGCATAATACGGAAGAACTTCTTTATGCGCTCAAATGGATTATATACTACATTCTGCTGATTAAACCACGTGAAGAAACCCGCTTGAAAACAATCATATGTTTCCGGGCGTCGATCAACATACATTTTCGATATTATAGGCGTTTTATCTGCTTCTTTAGAAAGAATAGGTGAATAAAGATAACTTATATTTGAAGTGTACACTTTCCCATATTTTTCAAAAGATCTATTGATCACATCTGTATCATAAAAGTCATTTGGATTAGTCCTGCAGCAAGGAAGGGGTAATAAATAAGCATTAAATCCTGTCCCTTTCTCATACGGACTGCATCTGATTCCTTCTGCGTGATAGAAATTATGTTCAAAAACAAATCTCCCATTCGTCCCTGTTCCCGGGTGGAAAGGGCAGGTCTTTACATAATTGAACTGATGGATTATGCTATGATATCCATCTTTCAGGCATTTGGGGCATATTCGCATATGATATGTACCAAAATAAGATCTTGCAGTGTTATAATCCATATGCGCAAAGATTTCCATTTTGTCTATATACCACTGGGGCAAAATTTTATTAAGGCACTTGATTGTTTCTAAACTGTTTCTGCAATGTCCATCCATCTGAAATCCTTCTATATATTTCTTCTCGTTGGTCGCTTCAGCTCCAAGCATTTTGAGCGCATGTTTACTTGAACATATGTTGACCCTGCAAAAGTTTGCAAGAATGCTGAATATGGATTCATAAGGTCTCACCCATTCTTTATCCCATCTGTATTTTCTGGAAAAAAGTAAATCCTCTTTATTTAGTGTATTCATCATCTGATTCACCATAGCCCGAAAGCGCTACACAACTTTCAAGTTCCTTTCTCGTAGGGAATGCAATTGGACTGCTTCCCAGTTTTCCATGCATATTGAGGCAGATCACCATTGAATCTATGAAATATTTCATGGGAATATCTTCTGCCGCAATCCTCTTTTGAATCCTTACACTCTGAAATGCTTCCCAGAAGTCATTGCTGATATCAAAAAAGGTCTTACCATCTGCGTAAGGAAAATAAAAATCCACAAGTCCATCCGATAATATTTCATAGTCTGTCATGCAAACATGAAGTTTATCTACCGAAGCCATGCAGAACTGGAGCTCTTTGGGATCCTGTATACCAAAGAACTGGCTTTCATTGATCATGAAACGTCCAACTATCTGATCTTTGCCCTGAAGTTTAAAGGAATGCTTAAGATCCTTAAGTTCCCTTGTCCCGTACATGAACACAGATAACTGGATATCTTTTCCGCTAAGATTGTTATATAAATCCATAAGCCAGTAAAAATCCTTTTCCCTTAGTTTCCAGGCTTCATCAATGAACATGACTGCTTTCTTAAAGGGGGTCTCGTGAGCACGTAATATAAGCTCATTAAGAACTCGTTCTTTTAGTATTAGTGCAGTGCTGTATCTGGGACATTCATAGCCCATAGCCATAAGTATCGAGGCATAGAAGTTTCTCTCAGTTTCGGGGTGGTCAGTCACATTCCATATAATGACCATTTCACGGCTCCCATATTGATTTCTTATGGATTCAGCTACATAGTTCATGCACACCGTCTTGCCTATCCTGGCTCTTCCATAAGTAATACTCCCACAAGCTCCTATGCCGAGCCATGAATTGATTCTCCGTTCTTCATCAAGGATGCTCTTAGTCGGAAATACAAGCTTACGGGAAGTAAGATAGCGGATAGTCATCTGTGATATGAACTGTTCTGATATATTATTAGCTGATACAGCTTCTTTTGCAGAATACACGCATTAACCCTCCTTTCTGCTTTGGAACATCAACGTATAAAGGTCTTCCGGTGAAAGCCCCGCTTGAAACAGTTTGCAGCTCATGCACTCTAAGGGTGAAAGTCCATCTACCCCTTTATGGGGTGTGTTATTATACTCAGCTATGAGAACATCTATCAGTTCAGTCATCTGTTCATATGTGACATCATATTTTATTGCATTTTTTTCGGGGTTTTTTCTGACAGGATCTTTGGTATCTGACCCGGTTGTTGATGGCAGCATATGGAATCCTCTGGACTCTAGCGTTCCGAAAAATCTTTCAACAATTCCTCTTGTTTCGGGAGTTGCAACAGATCCATAGTTAACGCAGCAGCCAAGCTCATCTACAAGTTTTCCTACCGTGTATGCTGACAGATGCGATTTTGCATTATCCAGCATTATTGAATCAAAGACTGCATATTTGAAATCAGGAAACGCGATTGAATAGAAACCGCCATTAGATGGATACTGAAGTCCTTCGATGGTCAGATCCAGCAGAGTTTTCGGTATGATGGCATTTTTAATAGCATCCATGACATCATACTGGTCGTAATTAAATTCCTGAGAAAGGGAATATCCAAGGATACATCTTGTTGCTATATCTATCACGGCTATTAACCACGCCCTTGTAGCAACAACCTTGCTAACAGTGCCGTCTGTATTGGGTACATCAATTACATATTCGATATCTATGATGTGGCCGTCAATCTGTACTGTAGCAAAAGGAGCCACCGGATTGACTGTAAGCCTGTGCCCAATCCCTGTAGACGCAAGCTTCTGGGCAGTATTTTTATCAAATATTCTGGCATTTAAAGAAATGTTATCAGCTTCAAGTTTATGGACGTAGGCACACATGCTGACATATCCACGGTTTTCTGTAGTAAATGGGTACTGCCACTCTGTGATGCCAAGATTGCGGCATTCTTTAAGAAATAACCTGTGAAGTGATGTTATGTTCATGTTCCTGACAAGCGTATATTTCCTGTCACCAAAATAACACCCTATTATGAACTCTTTCAATTGAGGATACTTCTCCAGAAGCTGATCAAACTCTCTGCCATGTCCTGATCTCGTTTCTCTAAAGGGTTTACTTCCTGTTAAAAGGCCATGATATCCAAGAATATTCCCTGCATCATTTGAAGAAAGACATCTTTCTATCAGCGATACCATCCTCGAACCGGGGATACCTGTCATTTCAGTAATCTTTTTTACAGATTCGCCATCTATGTACATATCTACAGCCTGCTTATTTAGCATATACCTACTTCTTTTAGATTCAGGGACAGTACTGATAAGCGGTTCAGCCCACATGCTCCTTGCCTGGCGGAGTTCTTCGATATTATATTTTTTATTAGCCAATGGAGATCACCTCCGTATCTGCAGAGATGCAGTCTGTATTCATATTGCTCAGTGTGACCAATCCTCTATAGTACAGATCTGAAATATAATCCAGCGCTCTGTACTTTTCTAGGCGCCCCATCTTTTCAAGTTCACCGATACATATATGCCTTTTTGCCTGGATAAAACTTAGGAAGATCCTGTCTGCATTTACTCCACAAGCTGTGAATCTTCTGGCCCTGGCTGCAAGAAGCGATATATTTCGGATATAGAAAGGTCCTATTTCAATATTCTTTTCGTTTCGGAATACAAAATTGACCTCATTCTGTAAGCACCACGCCGACTGGCAGGCAACCTTCGCATGATCCTTACTATCATCAGAACTGCAAAGATATGCAACACCTTGATATTCTTCTGTTCCGTCTTTATATTTTACCCATGCATTGAATAGAACCTTTGACTCCTTCCCTCCTATATAGACAGTAGTTTCCAAAGGATATTCACAGTACCACTCCACATCAGGATTCATCTCAAGAGTAAGAATATTCTCATATTCAAGGTTAGAAAATACTGCTACTCTTCTCCGAAGTTTTCTGCTGTGAAATACCCAATAGTTACT
The DNA here is from genome assembly GCF_000703165.1 of Butyrivibrio sp. AE3004. NCBI lineage: Bacteria > Bacillati > Bacillota > Clostridia > Lachnospirales > Lachnospiraceae > Butyrivibrio > Butyrivibrio sp. AE3004. The sequence goes on along the minus strand of NZ_JNLQ01000001.1, from coordinate 46,912 downwards.
GCCATAGCTTGAACTTCTCAGCCTGAAAATAGGTTCCTCGTATCGATACATTTTTAGTGCACCTCCTATCGATAAAATTAAGTTTATATAACGATAATATTATCGGCATAATTATATCCTTGGCACTCATATTCGGCTTTTTACACTTTTATCTTTAAAATTACGGCTTTTTACAAAAATAGCTTAAATGGTACGGCTTTTTACGATTTTTAGCTTTAAAAATTTAACCTAAATGGAGAGTAATGTAAAATGTGAAAAAAAAGAAAGCCCATGGTTGTGAGCTTTCTCGTATATGTATATTTTACTGTTTTAGGTTAATCTGACAATAGGTAACATCATATTTATTGGTTTCAAGATTCTTTACACATGATCTTACTTTTTTTGTGCATATCTCGCCCTTGGCGATTATCATGTATTTTCTTAAATCCATCTAATTTACCCTGCTTTATCTTTATACAACACTTCATACAAAAGGATATAAGATTACCAAAACTACCCCACATATTATTCCCACTGCAAGTCCCGTAAAATGACCTATTGAATCTATCTTTTTGGAAGTTGTCATGAGTGCAAGAACAACAATAGTTGGAATCATCGAGCGTAACCCGGAAAGACCCATGACAGAAAAAGCTATCACCATATATATTCCAAGAAGGCCACAGATGACACCGGATGCCCCGATGCTTACAGTAAAAGGTGAACTCTTTTTGTGGATTCTTGCTGATATGTAACCGCCTGCCAGCATAATAAGTACATAACAAGCCGCATACAGTCTTGATTTAAGAGCATGTTCAAGAATCCTGCCTATGTTGTACAGGGAGTACATGTTGCAGATAAGATGCAGAAATTCCTTCTGCGTAAATGCACTTGTGATGACCCTATAGTACTGCTTTTCCTGCACCGTATTGATATAGGATGATCCAAGCGCATATGTATCGAGCTTTTTCATATTGATAAGCAAAAATACTATTATGTTTATTCCAATTATCCCGTATGTTACAGGATAGCTCAAAATATCAAGATTACCGTTCATCGTAATTCCTTGTACAAACATTCTTTTCTTAAGTATTACTCTAAGTAACAGTAATTTTAATTTACCAACTTTTTACTAAAAGCCACAAGTACGTGTACTATTAAGGAATAACTCTACGTATATCAACAACATTGTCAAAGTACATTGGTTTACAAACAATGCCTTGAGCTTCATCATATGCCACAACGATTAGGCCATTACCAATATAAATTCCGACTCTATTTCTATAGCAAATGATATCTCCTTCCTTCATAGAGTCTAAATCTACGGCTATTCCAGCAGTACATAAACCGGCAACAGATCCAAATCCTCGTAAATTGTATCCAAAGTGTTCATATACAAGCATAACAAATCCTGGTGAATCAGTACCGTTAGTTAATGAATTACCGCCATATACGTAGGGACAGATGCCCACAAATCCTAATGCATACGATACGATCTGTCTTCCAAGGTCATTTCCGCTATCCTGGTCATCAGTGTCCTGCCCATCTTCTTTTAGCGTGGGAGGTGTTTTTATAATCAGCTTGATTTTAGCTTTTTTGCCTTTGTACTTGATTGTAATAATAGTTGTTCCTGCCTTTTTGCAGGAAATGATACCCTTTTTATTTACTACGGCAATCTTCTTTTTTGATGAAGAGAACTTAACACTACTTGGCTTGAGAACCTTTTTTCCTTGCTTGACTACAAGCTGAATCTGGTCGTCTTTTAGGGCTTCTTTCTTTAAGTTTTTTCCATAAGAAAGATTGACCGTATATTTATCATTAGCCTTTTGGGCATAAACTGGACTTGCAGGAATAAAACCAACTAGCAAAATCATAATAAAAAATATAAACAAAGCTCTAGTGATTTTCATAAGAAATGACCTCCCTAACATGCCATCTGCCTCTCTATATGAATTATTCTAGACTAAGTTTGGGTGTGCAATTATAAAAAATCTCTTAATAAAAAAGGTGCTATCGCTCTAGATGATCATCTTGAGCGAGGCACCATTTGCTTTTTAGCGGGTAGATAAAATCAGCATTTCATTGGACCAAATTTTTACTCATAACTTTTCGCTATGATCTCAAAACGCGGAAGCGTCAGTGAGACATAACCATGTTGTGATGACATAAGTAGTCCTCTTTTTATAAGACGGTCACGATATCTTGAAAAAACACTCGATGACATATTCAGCTTTTTACAAATATCACTAACCTTTGTATTTTCTTTTTTTATAGAAAGAATTACATCTTTATCCTGCTTTGACAAACTCATCCATATCTTTTTGTAGACAAAATCATCAAGCATATCATCAAGTTTGGATAAAATAGCATCCAGCTCCATTTCATCACGATACTCATAATATAAAAGCCCTAATGCCTGAAAGGCAAAGGCATATCCTTTTGTAATCTTTGCAAGGTTTCTAGCCTGCTCCTCTCCCAGTTGAAAAATCTCTGCATATTGCTTAAAAATCTGATGAAGGCTTAAAGGTTCCAATTGAATCTTAGGAGTACGCAATAAAAATGTCAGTGCCGGATCATTCTGTATTGCATAAATGTTTTCATATAAACCTGTCATAATTAGGAATACCGGATAATTTTTTCTAACAAATATTTGAAACTGACTGGCAAAATGGCGCATATTGTCATCATGTAACACCTCATCTATAGTAATAACAACTTTTTTATTATGCTTTTTGAAGGATGATAAAATCTCATCGATTATGCTCACACTATCTTTTGGTGAATCGTTTCCATCTACCCCAATTCCAAAGCCAGCGATTGAAATGCTAAAACCTTGTTTGAAAATATTAGGAAATCTTTTACACGAATCTAAAAGTCTCATCGCACAATCATCTATCAGATCCTGAGTTGAATTTAAGTCAATCACTACCCAGTCCTTGTCTTTTCCAAGTTCATTAGTTATAGAAGTCATAAGAACCGTTTTCCCGCTCCCCCTGATTCCCTCAATCAGATACGCCTGGCTGACTGGATTATCCGCTTCAAATGTACTTATAACTGTGTCTGTATTTTCATATCGTGAAATATACTCATTCGGTTGTTTCCCAAATGTAAGTGTAAATGGATTGTCCTTTTTCATAAGATGCTTTTCCTTTCATAAATCTTCATAATTTATTATACTTTCATAAATCTTCATAATTCAACTCTATTTTCATAATTCTTCATAATTGAAAAGAACTCAAGGCAGCTACAGATGCAACCGCAGCAGCTAAGGCAGCTAAGGCTGACGCTGACAAGAAGTCTGATGGTTCTACAACAGGTAAGGCTCCCGCAGCCGGAACAGAACTTAAGGATGCTACAACAGGTAAAGAAACCGGTTATGTAGTAACAAATCCTGAGAAGTTCGAAGTATCCTTCAAGGGAACAGCCGACATGTCCGGAACATGTGCAATTCCTGCAACAGTTAAGGATTCTGCTGGTAACGAGTACAAGGTAACTTCTATCGCAGCTAATGCATTTGCAGATTCTGATGTTACTCAGATCAACATTACTGGAAACATCACAAGCATCGATCCTAAGGCATTCGCAAACAGTAAGGTTAAGTACATCTCTGTTAAGGATGCTAAGCTTACAAAGGATGCATTCAAGTCACTCCTTAAGGCTAAGAAGGGAACACAGATCAAGATTACCGGTAAGAACAAGAAGACCAACATCAAGAACCTCAAGAAGTCAAAGGCTTACAAGAAGGGTAGAGTTAAACTTGTTAAGAAGTTCAACAAAAAGACAAGTAAGAAAAAGTAATAATTAAGGTCTTAAACGGACTGTCGAAAACAATTTAGTATAAGCATTATCTAATATTTTAGTCGGAGGGCTGGTATCAATTTGGTACCAGCTCTCTATTATGTATCACTAATTTATTTACACATAAGTCATGGAGTATTCGGTGAACATATTTAGAGCGGAATGTTTTCCATATTTCTTAATCGGCAGGATGCCTGTCATGTATGCCAGTGCAATATAGCTTTTATCTTTGATAAGGTCACGTAAAAAATCAAGATATGTAATCTGACCGTTCTTATCTTCCGGAAATTCTCTGAAAACAGCGTCCCACTCATCTATAACAATTACAAGCTGCCACTTGTTCTCAGCATAAGCATCTTCAATTGTCTGTATCAGATCTTTTTCATCAAAATAATCGGCATCGGGATACTTTTTCATGAGCTCTCTCGAAACCAGGCGCTGCATTTTTTCAAGCCCTTCATCTACGGAGTTTGTCTTCTTAAAAAACTTGGTCATGACTATGCGGATAACATCAAAACTGCCTAAATATTCATCCCATCTGTCTTTACCGGAGGCTGCCGAATTCTTTGACAGCTGTACTTTTTCAAATAAATCCCGGCTATCGGCTTCCCTGTCATAGTATGCACATATCATATCTGCCGCCATGGTCTTACCAAATCTGCGGGGGCGAGATACACTTACATACTTCTGTTTAGTCTTTACAACAGTATTCAGATAAGCTATCAGTTCGGATTTATCAACATAAATCTCTGAATTCACGGCTTCTTCGTATGAACTTTTACCGGGGTTTAAATATATTCCCATGTGTTATCTCCATAAGTAGGCATAATAATATTACAAATCCAGTATTTTAGGACTTTGATTTGATATTGATTTTATTATATCCTACATGGCAATTACAAACAATCAATCGGATATACTGCAGCAGTGCCACGCAAATTGTGAATTGACATCGTGCGTAATATCTATTATTATGATTTCTCGTCAGAAAACCATACCGGTTTCCGGGAGTATCTCCCATTTTTTCCATTGATTGTTTGTAGATGCGATGTAGGATATAATGAAAATAACGATATATTTTGATTATTTCTGTTTTCACAACCTTGTATGGTTTTCTGGTAGATGCTAAGAAAATGTACAAGGAGGAAAATTTGAGTAACAAATTAACAGTAAACAGCAAACATAAGGATACAGTTTTCAGGATGCTTTTTAACAGCAAAAAGGAACTGCTTTCCTTATACAATGCCGTAAATGGCACAAATTATGACAATGTGGATGATCTGGAGATCAACACACTTGAGGAAGGTGTTTTCATCAAGATGAAGAATGATATATCCTTCGTCTTCGGATTTGAAATGAGTCTGTATGAGCACCAGTCCACGAAATGTGGAAATATCTGTCTGAGATTCCTGTTTTATGAATCCGATTTGCTGGCCGGTATCGTTGCAAAAGAGGATATTTATAAGTCATCGGTTATCAAGATTCCGGTACCCAGATTTGTGGTTTTCTACAATGGCACAGGGATGACTGAAGACATTGAAACAGTAAGGCTTTCGGATCAATTTGAAAAAAAGGTAGCCACACCGGAACTCGAGCTGACTGCCACGATCATCAACATCAACGAAAACCATAATCCTAAGATCATGGAAGCCTGCAAGAGCCTTAGGGATTATTCAATTTTCGTAGGCAGGATCAGGCGATATGCTGCTGTTCCTGACACAACCATTGAGGATGCTGTTGTAAAATCAATTGATGAGTGCATATCTGAAGGAATCCTGGAGGATTTTCTTAGGAAGAATCGAGCGGAGGTTAAGCACATGAGTATATTTGAATATAACGAAGAGCTTCATGAAAAATCCATACGCGAAGAAGCTGCTGAGGAATATAATAAAATCATCGCTGAGAAGGATGCTGAGATTGCTGAAAAGGATACAGCACTTGCTGAAAAGGATGCACGAATAGCTGAACTTGAAGCCTTGCTCGCAGCGAAGAAGTAGACCACGATATACATCTAGATCCCAATGAGTGGCTGCATCTTATTCAGGAGTGTTGTAATAGTGGTATGCCTGATCACCAGTGGTGCGTGGCGAACAATATCACAAGCCACAAACTTAATATCGTATATGTTGATATAGTCTCAGAACCTGTCAGGTCTTCTTTCAATCCCCAACTCACACCTAAATGTAGTAACTCTGCAACTATAGACATAGCAATTAATGAATTCCCCCTTCACTGAAACTGGTTGGAAAAACTGGGAAAAATGTGAAAACTGTGAAAAGTGTGCACATTTTTTACAAGTTCTATTGTCTCATGTAAAAGGGGATTTTATTAGGTACTCATTATTTACCGCTTACTTTAAAAGAGTACCTGGTTGAATAATTGACTCTTATGGTCAATATCGGGTGTAAATTAGTGCGATAAAAATGTCGTTTTATCCGACGCAAAAAAGGAGAGCCGGTACCTACTGATATCGACTCTCCGAATAAATATTGATAATGCTTATACTTACTTGTCTTTCATAGTCCGTTTAAGACCTTGTTACTTTTTTAAGATTGTAAGAATTACTTAGCAGAAACCTTAATCTTCTTGCCAACCTTCTTCTGTACCTTCTTAACAGCCTTAGCTCTGTTCTTCTTGCTTACGCCCTTAAGAATGATCTTCTTAACCTTAGACTTGCCGTTCTTAAGTTGCCATTTGGTGACACAATATTTAAGCATTACCCATGAAACACGACTTACAATATAGCCTTCAGCCCTTTTCGCAAGAGCGTAAAAGATTAACTGTCTTCCAGCGCTTATAAGATGTTCCTTATCAAACTTGGAGCTTGTTTTCCAATCAATGATATGAAGTGTTCCATTTTCATCATAATGCATCAAATCGATATATCCAATTCTCACGGATTGTGGGATTGCCGTTGCGGTCTTTCGGAAAATCTGTGGTGTTAAGCCTTGCAAGAGTTCACCCTATAAGCACGTGCTTTCCTTCAAAGGCAAATCCATAGTGATGAATTATGTCTTTGCTTATTCCTTTGGCGAGAAGGTCTGCATCATAATTTTTTTCTTCTATTTGCTGAAGGGCCTTTTTTACAGTATCCTGGAGGGTCTTTTCTTCATCAGGATCAAATACTTTAAACTCCAAAATATACGCAGGATCCTTAGCATCAAGAGGCTCAAGGCATACATCATATCTTTCAAAACCGCTTTCCCTGTTTGAAGTAATATGATATCTCATTATTACTTTACAATCCTAAAAAATACCTAAAGGCTTTGAATAGGAATCCATTAAATAAAATGTTAATAATTTTACTTTTTTTCATCATCATAACGGTTTATAGTATAATCTATACTAAAATACGTAAAGTTTGAAATAATTATAAAGCATTAGGAGCTGTAATAGAGTGAAAATTACAGACGTGGAGGAAAAGACTAATGAAAGAAATGCTTGAATTTAATCACAAAAAACAGTGTGGGCTGTGGCTTATCCTTATAGGATTAGTTCTGATTATCTCAGCTGTTTTCGGGGGAAGTTTTCTTGTTAACCCTTTTGTTTTTCTTGCCGGATATTATGCCTGCTTCTTTGGAGTAAATGTAAATAAAAAGCTAAGGAAAAAGCTATCACAAGGCAGTATCTCAAAATTACAGATTAAGGTAATTTACATAAGCATCGTTGCACTGTTTATCCTGATGTTTGCCATAGCAGGCCCGTTTATCCCGGGATGGCATTGGAGACATATATGGCTTGGGGTGCTTTTGGCAACTGCTATTCATTTCCTGCTTTTATTTGTTGTTCATGGTTGGAGCATGATATTTCTTGGAATAGTCTGCATCATTATATCTATAGCCGGATATGCGTCAGCAGATATTCCGCTTCTTTGGGTTGTTGTGTCTGATGCTATAGTAAAAATGCTCTTTGGAGTATATTTGTTCTTCATTTCAAAACCCACCAAATTTTTTGGAAAACCCGAAAAGCTTTCGAATCAGGCGATTGGGGATGGAGGCTGTAATGGAAACAATTTCTGATAAGCCACATGTATGCAGCTCATTAAAAGAGGCTGTCTCATTAGTATATGGAAAAGATGTACAGGTAGCAAAAAGACAGGCTGTTCATGGCGGAGCTCTTTGGTGGATTTGCTTCAAGGTTTTATGAGGCATATTTTGAGATGATGGGTACTGTTCCGGGATATAAGGATAGGCGTGATCTGTATAACCTATATCACCTTACCAACCATCTGAATATATTTGGAAGTGCTTATTTGCCGGCTGTGGTGAGGACAATTGAAAAATATAGCTTATAATTATAATAGAAAAAGTCGGTCATTGACCGACTTTTTCTATTACTTTCCATAATCAAATTGCAATTATTTTTCTGTATTTTACTTCTGAACCTTTTCAAAATCGGCTTTCGGATGCTTACATATAGGACAAATAAAGTCATCAGGCAGTTCCTCTCCTACCCATTCGTAGCCGCATATAACACAACGCCAAACCGTCTCACCCTTAGGAGTTGTACCAACAGCCTCAGGCTTTGGCTTAATATTATTCTGATAATATTCATATGTACAGGAAGAAGTATCAGAAAGGACCTCCATCATAGTAGGCTCACATATAAAAAGAGTATGTGAACCAAGATCCACCATCTGCTCCACTTTCAATGAGAAATATGCATTGGTTCCATCAACAATGTAAGGAATCCCATTCTCAGCAGTTTTATATGATGATGTCGGAAAACTACTATCAAACTTATCAACATCTCTTCCTGATTGGAATCCAAAGTGCTTGAAAAGCTCGAATTTAGCATCATTACTGATAACAGAAATATTACACAGACCTGTTTCTTTAATCATGTCATGGGTGTAATTTGCCTTATTCACAGCAATTGAGATGCGATTGGGCTCTGAAGCCACCTGAATAGCGGTGTTGATAATACAGCCATTTTTCTTATCACCCTTAACCGCAGTACATACGAAAAGTCCATAAGATAACTTGTACATTGCCTTTGTGTTCATCTCTGCCATTTTCCTACCTCCTGAATTATTGTTAACTGATTCCTTGTTACTCACATACTTATTAACCTATATATTCATCTTCCTCACTTTTGCCTGTTTCTGAAAAAATGCAACTCCATAGCAGAATATCTGTTCATATCCGTATAATCCCTCTGCATACTTCTTATCTATAATCTGCTTAATTGCTTCATCGCAGTCCTTATCAAGATCAGCTTCGCTCCCGGATTTTTTTGCTTCTATTATGATGGCCCTGCGATTCTTTTTATCTTTAAGATAGATATCCGGTCTTCCAAGACCCTTTTCCTTATTAGATTCAACGCTATATCCACGACCAACAAAAATACCGGCAAGAAACGCATGATAATAATCCTCATGATAATCATTATAACTGATTGTATTCCACAAAAGGTCAGATATAAGCTTAGTAGCTCTAGCTTCATCACTTTGCCAAAACGCATTTATAAGTGATGTAATTGTTTCGGTATCTGCAGTTTCTTCAAAGAATTTTACAACTGTATCTTCAAATATGGATGAAATCTCCTTATTGGGAATCTTTAAGAATACTGCATTTCCACTTTCGCTTTTATCTGCTTTTGTTATATATCCTGTCATAAGAAGAACACTCCAGAGGTTGTCTTCAGAAGAGTGCAATGTATCATATGTAAGCTGATCAGTTATGGTTGCGGATACGGTTCCTCCATTTAACAGAGTCTCAAACTTGTCGGATACATCAAAATCAGTTCTCTTTACAAAGGTAAGCAGTATGCCATTGTGACTTGTATTCTTCCAGTAATTCTTTGGTAGAAGGATCTCATCCTTTCTCAGTTCAGAAAGATAATTGATCACATCCCAGGGACAATACAGATAACTTCTTCCAAATGTATATCCGTTGTACCATTGCTTGATTATATCTTTTCTATCCTGTCTTCCTGCAGTCTCAAGCATAGCATCAACTTCCTCATCAAGGAATCCGAAATACTTTGAAAATCCATCGTCAAGAACTGAGTATGATGCAAACTTGTTAGTACCTGTAAAAATGCTCTCCTTCGCAATACGAAGGCACCCTGTAATAACCGCAAATTGAAGAAATTCGTTGTCTTTTAGCGCAGTACTCATAATGCCCTTGATCACATTCAGCATTTTCCCATAGTAGCCATTTTCTGAAGTATCCTTTTCGCTTGCTTTCGCAAGCGGAACATCATATTCATCGATAAGAAGGATGACCCTTTTCCCATAGACTGCATTTAACATTCTCATCAAGGTCTTTAAAGAGAACTTCACCTCCGATGTGCTTGCATCATTTTCCATTAGTCTACGAAAAATCTGTCTGTCAGCATCATTTATCACTTTATTTTCCATGATATCAGCGATATTCTTGCATACTTCAGACAGCTGCGTCTTAAGCATACCATACGCATCTTCAAAGTTGTCTGCTTCAGCATCCTTAAAAGACACAAAAAGAACCGGATACTTATTCATCCATTTTTCACAGAAATCATTGTGTCCCATAATCGACAGACCATCAAAGATTTCCCTACTGTCTTTCCTTACACTAAAGAAATTCTCCATCATGCTCATCATCAGAGTTTTTCCAAAGCGCCTCGGTCTGGTAAATAGGCTGACTGCATTATCCGTATCATGCACTAGCTCATACAGCATCTCAGTCTTATCAACATAATAATTGCCTGCTTCTCTCATATCTCTGAAATCAGACTTACCAACACCAACTTTAAAGTCCATATATGTAAAGCTCCTTCGCTCTATCCAAATCTTTGTAATTATACAAATAATTATACTATTCTCAATAACTCCTTGTCACTCTGCTCTCTACTCTACGTCTATAATCACAACCTCCGGATGATTGAAAAATCTTGGATATGGCATTCTTTCTCGGCACAAGCCTCTGCTTACGACCATATCTGTTCCATTTGAAAGTTTATATAAGCCATCAACATATTTAGGAAGAAGTCCCTGGTTTGGCGAAGCAACCCCATATCCGGTAAAAGGAATCCTCCATTGTCCGCCATGTGCATGACCGCATACAACGAGATCATAATCATAGCGTGCGTATACGTCTCCCATTTCAGGTCTATGGGACATCAGAATCTTGTAGTTATCCGCATATTCCTCACAATATGCTTCTTCAAATTGGTGTGACCATTCGTCCATTGTCATATATGTTGGATCATCAACACCGGCAATCACAATCGTATTACCATTTACTTCCAGAACAGAATAAGTACCGTCTTCCGGAATAACATTATTTTCAGCCAGGTATTCTTTAATTTCGTCCTGTTTTCCGCTCCATAATTCATGATTCCCGGTTACATAATAGCAGGGATATCTATCGCAGATTCCCTCAATAAAAAGCTTTGTATTAGTCTCACTTAATCTATCATCAAAAATATCCCCTGCTAAAAGGATCAAGTCCGCATTTTCATCATCTATCATTTTTATAAGCTGAGACTGATTCTTTCCATAATAGCAGGAATGAAGATCTGTAATAAGTGCAATACGTATAGGTGAATTAAGCTTTCCTTCACCGCTTACTTTAATATGCTCTGTAACAGGTTGCTCAAACCATGCTGTACTTACGACCAAGACTATTATTATTAACAGTATACTAAGAACATGCTTCTTCCGTGGTTTGTTTTTGTGTTCTACTCCTTGTTTGCTCATGTTACCTCCAATACGAAATCAGCTCATACTATCAAAATTCACTTCATATACTCTTTCAAGAACATAACATATTTTTACTCATGTTTTAAAGTATATACTTGCTAATTTTTTGCCCTTTTTCCAAGCAAATAAAATACATTGTTTTAACATATATGTTGGACATAATTTAATATACTAAAATCTAAAAGATATCAATATGTTATCGGTATTATATTAAAGTTGTGAGGGTGGAATTATGAAAATTTCAAATGTTTTTGATCGAATGTCAGAGGTGAATTCTAAAGGCTATATATGTCACTTTTTATCATGAATGGCATTGGTTATGAGAGCATTAAATCTCAGGTTGATATATCCGGCCCTATTTCGGTTATCGTATTATATGGATTGTATATTGCTGCAATAGTATTTATCAAAAAGAAAAACCTGCAGGATTCTGACAAAAAACCGCAGGCAGAATTGAAAGAAGTTGTTTAATCATTGCAAAACCTGCTACTTGGCATCAAAAAAAGGATGTTTATAATACACTCTTCCAAAAAAGTTCATCATATACCCGTAATCTTCAACAGGCCCAATCTCAAAGCCATCATACCGTGTACCGTCAGGGTAAAACAGGTAATATATACCACCATCTTCAAGAAGCGGTGATTCCTGTTCATAACTGATATATCCGGAAATAACGTCTCCCTCAACGTTGCCGTGAGCAGTAAATGTCCCGTTGTTGTCAAATTCAATCCAGGTAATGTCATAATCATCATCAGTACTAAGATACCATATACCGGGAATCTGATCGGCGTGTTTACCTTTAAACAAAACTTCGCCTTCCGTAAGATATGAGTCATCCACAATAGGTGCTCCGAGAGGCGTGATTCCTGTGGGAGCTACTTTCTTCATACGCTCAAGTTCCCCGGTGATGTCCCTTACTGAGGACAGTGAACTGCAGTTATAATCTGCCACAGGTAGAAAACTGTTTACAATCCTGTCAATATCGTAATAAATTGTCTTTTCACTTCCGTAAATGTTTATCTCCGCATTTCCAGGAGGAAAATAATACATCGGAAGTATGTATCCTTTTTTCGGAGAGTAGTACATTTTCCCATACATTGAGTATTCACCCATCTCCTTAACCGAACCGTCTGCGTATGTAAATAGATGTACGGGATTCCATGGACAACTTCCATTGGATAATGCAAGCTCAGGGATATCGTCATCATCAACATATATCAAAGTGAAAAAAACATCTTGAGAATTTTCCGGCTTATCGTCCTCATCCCATTCATCTGCAATCTTGGCAGAGATCACCGGATGTTTCATGTAATCAGATAGAAAATCCGCATACGCACTTATTTCGCTTGCGGGATTTCCGATTTTATCGTTTTCCTTTTTGCCAAAGCCGAAAGCAAGGCAGAATACCATAGTAGACATCAAAAATAAAGATAATGTTTTCTTCTTCATTTGGGCCCCTCTCCTAAATGATCGAATCATTATTTTTTGAAGTTTGATAGTTACCTTTCTTAAAGTGTAAATCAAAGAGTTTCTTTTTACAATAACACGGACAATCCACACTCATAAGGGCATAATGTATCAAAAAGCGCATAAAATCAAGGAAACTTATTCACAAATCAGCGAAAAAGAGGTAAAATGGGACGTGATGGGCATTAAGCCCCGACTCACATTCTTATGGAGGTATGAAAGGTATGAATAAGACAGAACTTGTTGAAGCTATGGCAAAAGAAACAGGCCTTAGCAAAAAGGACACTGAAAAGGCACTTAAGGCTTTTACAGACGTTGTATCAAAACAGCTTAAGAAGAAAGATAAGGTTCAGCTTGTAGGCTTCGGTACATTTGAGACCACAAAGAGAGCAGCTAGAACAGGTAAGAACCCTCAGACCGGTGAAGAGATTAAGATTCCCGCTTCTGTAGCTCCCAAGTTCAAGGCTGGTAAAGCTCTTAAGGATCTTGTAAACAACTAATATTTTTTAGTAAACAGGATTGTTTTATCACTAAGAAAAAGCCGACTGATCTATTTTCATAATAGATCGGTCGGTTTTTTACAATTCTTCAAAAATCTATTAAATTTCCCTAAACCCGCACTATTTGCGGTTCTTCAACTGTATAATCATTTATAAGAACATCCGGTCACATTTAGTCACTGGCAAACATGTGCTTTTAGATGAGGAGGCATAGTCTATGGGAGCAAGATATCACGGTAAGCTCATACAGGATTTTTCTATTGATGTAGATATTTCACAGCTCCGAGAATATATTGAGAACAAAATCCTTGAAAGCATAACCAAAAATAGAGAGATTCTGGATCCTGAAATTACATTCTCTGAGATCGACGAAGAGGACAACATTCTCATACTTGAGGGTTCATATAACTGCATTGTCAAGGGAATAACCTTCGAACAGACGCCGGAAATTCTTTCTGAAGACGATATGGAAAGGCCTTACATTTATGGCGGAATAGCACATGATGTGGATTCCATGTCCGAAGTTCTGCTTTCTGATTTTCCGGAAGATATCCGGAAGCTTATCCGCATAAAAGATGTCTATGAAGGCAGCGATAATATCAGTATGGACGATGAATGACAAAGCTAAGTAATAACGCCATTCTTATTTCCCGATAAATAAGAATGGCGTTGCTTTATTCATTCCACGTTCTTTAGTGCTTCACTCATAGGGATACGTCCTATCCTCCTGTACTCGAGCACCGCTACAAATGCATAAGTTATTATGCCCATAAGAAACATTTTCACATAAACCGACGGATCAAGCCATATGATCATCCACCCGCTCATCATCCGCTTTAGCATAACCCTGAAAATCCAAACCATCACATACGACAAAATGGGATATGAAATAAGGAGCGATGCAACTACCACTATCGCAGTGGGAACTATATAAAGTCCCGCTATCTCTTTTTTGGAATACCCCAAAATCTTTGACATTGAAATTGATTGGACATTTCTCTCAATTATCAGTTTAGACAGAAGATATATCAGTACAATAAACATGATCACTGAAAAACCATCAATCATGTACATAAGATTTCCCATGGAGATCATAAGCTGCCTGGAAACCCTTGTAAGGGATTCTTCATCTACTGTAGTTCCGATATATTTGCTGTCAATATCAGTTATTTCCGTATCAGAAAAATATCCGGAGAAAAACTCCTCATCAAGCCCCATGACCTCATTTAGGTGCTTAAGTCCCATAAATACTGCAATTCCGCCGTCGTAATCATAAACCCCCGTCACCTTAAAACCATAATATTTATCCTCATAAGGCTCTTTAAGTGTTATGACATTTCCTTCCTTAAGATCATATTTATCTGCATATGCCGACGAAACCAGAACAGTCTTTTCATCGAATTTAGCATTGATATATCTGCTATCGTCCTTTACCCCGTATAAAACGACATCTTCTACTCTCGTACCGCCTTCCCCGGTGGTCTTTAAGCTGTATGCGGAAAACTTTTCAGCTGACCGGTTATTGGTACATATTTTGTTAAGTAGAAGGACATATGAAAAAGCTGATGAAAGCTCATCATCCTCATCTATGGCACCTGCAGGGATCTGCAGCATATAAATATGCTTTGCAAGCATTGTATCCGTTACAATTCCCTGATAATGAACAAGGATCGGCGGAAGCATCATTCCAAAGAATAAAAGCATATTAGCAAACAATAATCCCGCAAAAAGTATCAGGTAACTGCTCTTATTCTGAATCAGTATGCGAATCCTGAATCGGTCGAGAAATCTGATCCTTTTGTCTAAAGGAACAGCTGACTTTTGCTTTTTTCCGGAAAGATCGCGCTTGATAAGCTGTAGCGGTCCAAGTGCCAGCTTTTTTCTTAGAATAAAGTAAGTGATCACAATCATTATGATCATAGGGATTACCGTGGTCTTCAAAAAAGCTTCCACACTCCAGACAGTAACATAGGTAGGAAGTGAATAGCTTCCATAGTACATTAAGACGCAGGCCTCCTTAAAACAGGTATACCCAAGGATATTCCCGATGATCGCAGCAATAATAGTCACTATGAGTGGCATCGCCATATAGTGCCTGATAAGCTCATTTATTGTATATCCCGAAGCCCTCAAAGTTCCGATTACCGTAGCTTCCTTATGAATCGTATTATTAATGGTCACTCCGAATACAAAAGCAATAATGATAATGATGATATATAGCAAAACCTCCACCATTGCCTTATCACCCCCAAGATCGGTGCCTGTAAACGTAATGGACTGATTAAGATATCTGGGAATAAAATTCTCCAGACTGACCTTTTTTGCCATTGCGCTCATGAGATCGTCCGAGATTTTTTTCTCCTCTTCCTCATTCTCCGGTTTTTCATCATATATCCAGGCATAATTATAATGAACAGATCTCTCTTCATATTCCGAAAACTGCTTTTGTGATACTATAGCCACTCCAAAAGCAGACGAATCAAACATCATGTCATTGTTGCTGTAAAACAGTGCGCTATAATCCGATAACGCCACAAGTCCGACAATACTATAGCTCTTTTCGTCAGAGCAAATCGTATCACCCACACTCAGTTTGTTATTATCCGCATACATTCGGTCTATAGCTATCTCATAGGAATCCTTGGGAAGTCTTCCCTCCATCAAACATACTTTATCTGCCTCTTTTCTGTCGGCAAAGATTCTGAGCTTTGTGCCGTTATCGAATTCTCTTTCGACATAAAAATTGTCATAGACCGATACACCCTTTTTTTCAATCCATTTTTTCTGTGCATCAGTGAGCTCCTCTTCTGTTCTGAAATTTCCATCCTCAATGTTGTATTTTTCAAAGCTCTCATTATAGGCCTTGATCATACTCTCCCCGGCTACCAAAAAGCCGGATACAAATCCTATGGATAAAACAAGAAGGATAAATATAACTATGTATTTTCCTATATCACATGAAAGCTCCCTAAGGAGCCTCTTATTTAACGGATTCTTCATAACCCTGCCCCTTACCAGTCAAGCTCTGCTGCAGTTTGTTTTTCTTCGTTCCTGTAGCTTTTCCTTATCACTCCATCCCTTAGTTTTACAACAAAATCCGCCATATTCTTGATGGCATCATTGTGGGTTACCATGACAACTGTATTTCCATATTTTTGATTGACCTCTTCAATAAGTGCCAGGATTTCCTTTGAAGTGTTATAATCCAATGCCCCCGTAGGCTCATCGCAAAGGAGAATATCCGGATTTTTAACAATAGCCCTGCCAATGGCGCATCTTTGCTGCTGTCCTCCCGAAAGCTGACTTGGCACCTTATTCTGATGCTCAGAAAGTCCAAGGACGGATATGATTTCATCTATATTTAATGGATTTTTGGACAGATATGCCCCAACTTCGATATTTTCCCTTACCGTCAGATTCGGTATAAGATTATACATTTGAAAAATGTATCCAAGGTGTTCCCTTCTGTATGATGTCAAAGCCTTTTCATCCATCTCTGACATGCTCTTACCCCTGATAATTATCTTTCCTGAATCAGCCGTATCAATTCCGCCTATAATATTGAGCAGTGTGGATTTTCCTGAACCGGATGGTCCGAGCAGAACCACAAACTCACCCTTTTCTATTTCAAGACTTATATCTTTTAGAACTTCTATACGGCTTCCTCCTTCGCCATATGATTTCTTTATATTCTGCAATTCCAGCTGCATCCTAACTCCCCTTATATTTTCATAATATAGAATAAATTTATGAACATGATGTTAGCACAGCCTAACTATTTTTTCAAATTTATATCGCAAACAATTAACTTTCATCCTATGGTGTAATGCAGAAAGCATCATTGTAACCAATTATCGGTACATGATTTCTACACTTTACTCAATTGACAACATTCTGCGTTACTGTAAAGATATAGAGTAGATGTTTTTTGGGGAAAAAATATTAAAGGAGGGGATAAGTGTATGAAGAAAAAGATTGCATTTTTTCTGTCACTAATTTTGGTCATAGTACTGACCGTCACATCGGTACCTATTGACGCTTCAACAGTGTATGCAGCAAAGAAATCTTCATCCAGGATTTCACTTAACCACAGCACATACACCTTAAAAAAGGGTAAAAAGTTAAAGCTCAAAGCTACCACAAATCCAAAAAAGAAAAAAGTTGTTTACAGTAGTAAAAACTCTAAGGTAGCAACCGTAAACGACAAAGGTGTAGTTGTTGCCAAGAAAAAGGGCAAAACAACTATCACAGCAAAAATCGCAGGAACCAAGCAGACTGCAAAATGTACCATCATCGTAGGTACACCGGTCTCATCAGTTTCTACATCAACACCTTTACTTACCATTAAAGAAGGTGAAACATCACAAATAACAGCAACCATATCACCCTCAAATGCATCTAACAAGAAACTTGAGTATACAAGCAGCAACCCTAACATTGCATCTGTTGATAAGAATGGTGTCATCAGAGCAGCTTCTACCGGCAGTTCACAGATAACTGTTGCTGCAACAGACGGAAGTGGCAAAAAAGCCAACGTTAACGTAATTGTAGTTGCTAATGAAACAAAGGTTTCATCCATAGCCATCAATCCCGAAGAATTTTTAATAAACAAAGGTGAGAAGGCAACATTATCAGCTACAGTTTTTCCTGAAAACGCAACAAACAAAGAAATCACCTGGTCAAGCAGCAGTACTTCTATTGTGTCTGTTTCAAAAACAGGTGAAATTACAGGTAAGCGTGGTGGAACAGCCACAATAACCGCAACTGCGAACGATGGAAGCGGCATTTCAGCAAAAGCTAAAGTAACCGTTAAGTCTCTTGTTAAAAACATCAATGTAAAATCTGAGACAGGCTCTGCAAGAATGCTCGTAGGTACCTCAGCAAAACTTACCGCAGGTATCGAACCTTCCGATGCAACAGATAAATCCGTTGCATGGAAAAGTTTAAATTCTGACGTAGTTTCCGTTTCGCAGGACGGTACAATTAATGCCATCAAGAAAGGTGTCGCTATCATTACAGCAACCGCACAAGACGGAAGCGGCGTAGTCGGACAGATCAGCATTATTGTTAAGGATTATGCTACAAACGTCACTCTCGAAATCCCTACGCAGGATCTTGTTGCAGGTATTTCAGCCAGTAACAAAGCTACTTTTTATGCGCACGTAGACGGTTTTGCTGACAGCGTTAAATTATATGATTCAGCAAACAATCTGGTCGGCACCATGGTAGATGATGGTAAATACCAAAACAGTGGCGATGACATGAAAGGTGATGCTGTTTATTCATTCTTAAAAGAATACTCTAATAATGAAAAGGGAACATTTACCTATCATGCTGTTGCGATGGTCGGCAACAAGGCCATCACATCAAACAATATGAACGTCACTGTACTCGGCACAATGTCAACTGAACAGAAACAACAGATGTCTAAAACAGATACAAAACTGAAGTCAGTTGCAGATTCATTTACTGATGATAAAGCTAAAAATGCCGATCTTGTAAAGTCAGCTCTGGAAACTCTTAAAAGTGAAGGCAACATTAAGGAATTAGGTAACTATAAAGCCGGAGATCCAATCTATCCTTTCACATATACAGACGGATCTCTTGGCGGTGTGGCACTTGAACCGTTTTCAGACGATTCAAATGGCTCCGCACCCGACCGTAATCTTTCTAATAGCGGTAAACTCAATTCACTTATGAAAGAAGTGCCTTCTTCTCTTAAATTGCGTAATTCTGCAAGTACTAAGAGCATAAAAGCAGGTGTATTCTTTGGTTTTGCTAATACAAGCTTTAGAACAGGATTCTATAACACTCTGAAAACGGATTGGACCAAGCTTGGCGTAAATTATAATCAGACAAAAGCTACTGTCGCTGCCCTAAAGCAAATCGACAAATATGATCTGATAATATTCAGTATGCATGGCTCCACATATGATGGTGGTCCCGTTCTTTGCACACACGAAAGTGCAACCAATGCACTGGACAATACATATTATGCGGATATGCACAATCACAGAATCGCAAGAGTACTCTGCAAGGATTCAGAAGAGGGTACTTGGGATGAAAGATACTGGGTAAAACCTGAATTCTTTACTGCTAATTATTCATCTTCCGCTCTAAGGAATAAAATAGTTTTCTCAGAAACTTGCGAATTTATGGGTAAAGATGGAAATGTTGATAACAAAATGGCAAAAGCTCTTACAGGCATTGGCGCTGAAACTGTAGTTGGTTTCCATAATACTGTTTTAGCAACTTACAGCAGAAATCTCATGAAGGAATTCGCTGAACAGATGCTTGTAGGCAAAACCACCAAGGAAGCTCTCACAGCTGCCAAAAATGTATATGGTGCAAATGATGGTCGCAAGCCTGCTTATCCTATTCTTACAGGAAAAGAAGATGCTTCCTTCAATATTTCAACAGATTTTATAAACGGAAGTTTTGAAGAGCAGCCTCAGTTCAACGGCTGGTATAGAGAAGGAGACACCAGACTTCTTTACAGTCTGGATGAGATTTTCCCTCAGGATGGTTCCAGAATGGCTATCATCACAACCGGTGTGGGCTCACAATCCGGAAACTACGATGGAACTCAGGGCAGCTATATCAAGCAGGACTTCATCGTTCCAAACAACGCATCAACCATCAGCTTTAGCTATGACTGCGTATCTGAAGAGCCGATGGAATATGTAAATTCAAAGTTTGATGACAAGTTTGCGGCATATCTTCTTGATTCAGAAGGAAACGTTGTTAAAGAAATTGCTTCAGAAACAATCAACTCATCAACCTGGCTTAAGCTTAGCGATGTTGACTTCGAAGGCGGAGACTCAACTGCATACCATACAGGCTGGAAGAACGCTTCTTATAACATCAGCGCGTACAGAGGAAAGAAAGTCACTATCCAGTTCAAGGTATGGGATGTTGGTGATTCTGCTTACGATACTGCAGGCGTAATTGATAACGTGGTTGTAAAATGATAAAAAAACCGGATACAATATTTTTCCTTATATTGATAACCCTTTGCATCCTCGCAGGATGCAAGGGGAATTCCGAAGTATCGAAAGATTCACTTTTACAAAATTCAACACTTGCTTCAAAAGAAAGTGAATCTGATCTCTTCGATGCCAATGGCGAAGACGCAGTCAATAAAGAAGACAATTTAGGTGAAAACATGAATCCTGTTACACAGCGAATAATTAAAATTCTAACTGAGTACGGTGAGGACGAGAATCTTAATTCACTTCTCAAAGAAGAATTAGATAAACTTGTTCATGAAGGGCTACTTACCGAATATCATTTTGATGATAATGGCACTATCAAACTCATCTATCCCGATGGTTCTGAAAGCGGCATTATGACAACGCCTTTTACCACCGGAATGAATTAAGTAAGCAATTTATTTGAGGATGCCACGCTAATTCATAGCGTGGCATCCTCTATTTCCTGCTTTTTCACTGAATTTTCTTTTTTGAAAATCTCACGCGCTTCTTCGATACTTACACCATCTACATAATACTTTACAGAAGCAGCTCCGATTGCCTTCGTACCGGTTATCGCTATTCCTGAATTAATTACGCCTCCCGCAACCGGGACAAACTTTACTGCCCCATGTGCTATAGCCCTGAATATAGCTCCGGCACCTCCGGTTAAGAAAAGCGATGCCAGAAATTCTTTACCGGTATCTAAAGAAATATCCCTTCCACTAAGACCTGCTATCAGCGTTACCATAATAGCCTGAACCACTAATAAGACATACATATCAGCTATAGGAATATTGGCAAATGCAACCGCACCTGCTATGGCTGCAAACGAATTTACAATACTTATAGCCATTTTTCTTACAAGTTCATTTAATTGCAAAGCCATTCTAAATCCCATCTTTGCATCAAAATCCTGGATTGCTTCCTCTAGCTTATCCCTGAGCTCTTCAATATGATATCTGCCGTCAAAATCAATCTGCAGATTATTTATTTCAGATTGTAGCATCTCACTTATATCTGATGGTTGAACGCTCATCCCTTCTTCGTCCATCCATTCCATATAACTGGACACATCTATTATTCCATTTATAATAAGTCCGTTTTCCTGACAGATTTTCTTATAATAAGCCACAATATTTTGAAGATTCTCTTTTTTGGCAAGATTGTATTCGGATGGTTCCTTGATTCTGCTAGGCTGAACTTCATCCGCTTTATTAATTACAACTAACACAGGAACATCAACTTTATTAATATCTAAGTACTTCTGCTTAACCTTTTTTAAAAATTCAGCGTCTTTATCTATATTATCCCTATGAGTTGCTGCTAACAAAAAAAGGACAACATCCGGATTAAAGTCACTAATATCTGAAAGAAGCTGATCCTCAGCTGTTATTCTTTCATCAGTTGAAATGGATTCTGATATACCTCTCGAATCCATAATATCCATTATTTTCCGTTCACCATCATAGCATGGATAAGTTTTTGTTTCTGAAGTACAGCTTTCTACGTCACTGACTGGAGCAACATAACTGGAGCTAAGAGCATTAATCAGACTACTCTTGCCTACACCTGTCCTTCCTATCAAAAGGAACCTTGGTGGTCGATGATTTTCTATCCCTTCTATAAGTTCTTTGAGCTCTTTGTCTCCTAAGATTTTGTCTCTGATGAGTTTTTTTATTTCACTTGGAATAACATCCGGCAGTTCATCCATGAATTTATCCAACTGACAGTAGAATTCTTCAATTTTTACAAGTCGTCTTTCTATTGTGCTCTTATTATCACTCATTGTACGCTCCTCTAAAAACACATATTCAAAATACGCACGACAACATAAAGCCCCTCTACAGGTCAAATATGCTCATCTGTGTATATTTATCCGGAAGCTTTTGCATATATCCAAAGCACTCATCCGGATTTGACATGATTCCGTTCTCTTTACAAATATGACGAAATAGTCCTGTCAGTTCTTTAGCATTCGGACTTGGCAGCTCATAGTCGTTACCATATCGTTTAATGTACCGTTCTTTCATCCCGGGGAAAAACTTATCAAGTGCCGCATAATAATATTCCCGGTCACCTTCCCTGAGTGTAAGTCCCATACCAAAATTGATAATGCCCTTTACACCAAGACGAACGCATTCATTCATAATAGCTGTAACATTTTCCTTGGTATCATTGATAAACGGCAGAATAGGGGTGATCCAAACAATTGTCGGAATCCCCCTCTCCTGCATCTTTTCCAAAACCTCAATCCGCCGTTTTGTATTGCAGACATTCGGCTCCAATATCCGGCACAGATCATCATCATAAGTTGTAAGCGTCATCTGAACAACGCATTTTGCGGAACGATTAATTTCATCAAGTAAATCAATATCTCGTAAAATAAGGTCAGATTTTGTCTGAACCGCAACACCGAATCCGTTCTGATATATTATTTCCAGACATTTTCTTGTAAGCTGCAGTTCTTTTTCGCAATGCATATAAGGATCCGACATCGAACCGGTGCCGATCATACACTTTTTTCTTTTTGACTTCAGCGTCTTTTCCAAAAGCTCCGGTGCATTTTTCTTTACCTCTATGTCTTCAAAAGAATGCGTAAACTGATAGCATTTACTCCGGCTGTCACAATAGATGCACCCATGGGAACATCCACGATATATATTCATGCCGTAGCGTCCACCACTACCGGTCAGAATTCCTTTAGCATCAACAAAATGCATAGAATCCGCCTTTCTTAAGCCATTAAGCACCTATCATTCTACGCGCTCAATGGTCACGTTTTTCATCCCTGCCTCAAGCATCAGGTCTCTCATTGCTGCCGCATACCTCTCTCCCGGGAATCCCTGATACCAGTCTATGTAGAAGTGATCTCCCACCTCTGTGGTCTGCAACATGATTCCCTTCTCCTGCATGGCATGGAATGCAGTCATACGTATCTTATCACCATAATCACCTGTTCTGAGGGTTCCCAGATAGCTTACGCCAAATGAGCCGTTCATATGTGAACGCTGCTCAAGAATTATGTTATCAAGAGCACCTGCAGCAAATGCCTTCGCATAGCCTTCGCATATTCCACGGTAAACGCCGCAAAGCATCCTGATATTTTCTTCTCCTGTATATCCCTTAAGAAAAGCTCTGTATTTGGTGTTAAGTGTCTCATCATCACTTTCGGAAAGCTCATCAGTTTTAAACTCGTAGTATGCATGTACAACCTGATGAAGTAGCGAGTTTTCATTTCCCATAACCTTTCTGATACTTATAGGTGTCATCATACTGATGGGCAGCTTATTTTCAGGATTCTCTCTTTCCATCGCCTTGGCAAATAAAACCGACAGTACCGACATAGGACTACCCTTAACCGACTTCGTGTATTTCATCATTTCCCCACTTGGTACACTTATACAGTAGCCACGGCAGTTTTCTTTTTGAGCAAATATGTCATCCTGAACAGTTTCCTTAGCCACGAAAATTTTTCCACCAAGCATCTTCCCCATTACTTCCTTCGGATCAATGGGATTCGCCATAAGGTATGCATCTTCTTCCTGACCCTCTACTACGCCATCCTTCTCGGTAAAAACACCCTCCGGAACATCATATTCATGATTATCTGCATCACAGTAATAATGATAGAAAAATGTCTCCAGAACATGCATAAAGCCTGTACCGTCAAATGGTACATGGTCCGCATATATCCAAAGTGTATTCGCCATGTAACAAAAGGTTACCGTGTGGAAATTACCACTTCTTGAAAAAGGTTCTGTTATTTCCGCAGTTTCTTTTATCACAAAGGGCAATTTGTTTTCCAGGAAAACAAGCTTACCGCCGCGTGTTTCCACAGCGTAAGTAAGGTAGGGATAAACCTTAAGCGTCTTCTCCCAGGCACTCTTTATAGCATCGCTGTCAACCTTATCACGAAGGTCAAATCTGTAAGTCATAAAGAATGCCTTACCGACAGGATACGCTCCTCTTGCAAACATTCCTGCGGTAATAGGGCGGATTTCCTTAAACTTCTCTACTGCAGGATCTCCCTCAAAGGTCACCATAAGTTTTCTTGCTTTTTCAAATTTGCCGCCGTTAAGAGCCCTGACAGTATCCCATCCGTTACACTGTCCGGAGCACAGAAATGCATCGCATCTTGCCAGAATATACAGCGCATAGAAATAATTAACGGTTGTATCCTCAAGCGCATCCGAGTATGCCTTGCCCGTGTTAAGCTTTTGCTCGAATTCATAGATGATCGAGCTGTTTTTCTTTTGCATCTCTGAGACAGTGTGTCTCTCCTGGGAAATAGCCATAACCTTCCCGGGAAAAGCTGCTCGTATCTTATCGAGATTATCTTTATCTTCCGTAGCCAGGAATATCTTGTCGTATTTTCCTTCCTCCATCCAATCCTGTATTGCGGATATCATCTGATCAGGAGTCGCGTGGCGTCTGTCTCCACCCAGGTTCAAAGTAACGTAATCTGTTCCCCTGGCAAGTACTCCGAGTACCCTTCTGCCACCGAGAATAGCATCAGCATATTCTCGCATTTCTGCTGCAAAGCCTTCATCCAGAATGCTCTCATCAAAGTTGGAAGGATACTGGTTTGCATACCATGAGGTTGAAAAAACAGAATACAGGTCGCTCAGAACGAGCGTATTATCTTCTGTTGCATCCGCCGGCTTTGGATTTATATGAAAATACTTGCCCAGAAGTTCCTCCGAATATCTTGTACATCCTGGTCTTAAGAAGGTCTGCAGGCCTCTGGGTTCTCCGGCATGGGTAACGATTGATATCTGGGACAAAAGTCCGCCGATTCCTGTAATCTGTGACATTATAACTTCAATATATTTAAAGGGACCCTTTTTTCCGCCGGTAAATGCCTGCCAGAAAAACAGATTCTGGAAAGCTGCCACTGAACCCACTCTATGCCAGTCACGCTTCGTATAACCCATTTCAAAAGCGCCGGCTATAACCCTCAGAGTGTCCTTATCGGGCTCTTCAGGGAGACTGTCCACTATATGGAGGCTGTTCGTTTCTCCTATAAACCACTTGATTCTATCGTCCGTGAAATAAACAGGTATGTCCGTATGCTCAAGCGCTATCCTGGTCACACCAATACTGTACTCGTCCACTACTTCCATCTCAATCTTCTTAAACTGCTTCAAGAAATCAAGACAGATGTTATCAATGTCTGTTTCATCATAATAAAGGTATCGTCCGTAAACGGCTCCGCCGTTTGTCATCTTGGTGATAAGACCTCTTACCTGTTCCGGAAACATCATCATATTCTCGATGTATTCCAGATTGTAATCAGGCACCTGTCCCTTGGGGTCAGTCACATGAAAATGAGTTTCGCCCTTTTGAACCTCCGTCAGAGCATCATGAAAGATATTTTCACTGTGTTTTAAGGTTACATATTCTTCAGCAATTTCCGGTACAAGATTCAGCATAGTATCTGTCTCCTTTTTTCAAAAACCCGCTTTGTTCTTTAGTAAGTATACAATCATATTTTACTATGCTTTTTCACAGTTAATTCTAAAAATCAAATAAAATCCTTGTGCCATAATTCCTATAGGGCAAAAACGCTACTATTTCAGCAAAAAATATATAGCCCCTTCACAAAAATATAATAAAGATTTAATACGAGCTTAACCCGAAACTATCGGATTATCATATAAAATATAAGCATATTACTGTAAACTACGCGGAGGATCATAATATGGCAAATAATGGAAACGGCACCAAAATAGAAAGTAAACATATTACCGGTCAGTTGCTGGCAATATTACTTCCCATGGTAATATCTGCGATTGCATTTATTACTATTTTCCTGGCATTCAATGCAAGAAACATCATTATAGAAAGCGCACAGAATGGTCTCCAGCAGGAAGCAAGAAAAAATGCATCCGACATTGCAGGAAAGATGGAAGGCATTATTTCCTATTACAACGCATATGCAGATACACTTGAAGCTTCCAGTTACGCTGACGATACTGCAATTCTAAAATCTTTGGAACCCGGAATGAATGAATATCCGGGAGTAGTCAGTGATGTATACCTCGCATTTGGTAAAGACCAGTTCTATGATGGTGGCGGCTGGGTGCCTGATGCAGACTATGATCCGACCACCAGAGCCTGGTATCAAAATGGACAGGGAAAGTCCGAAATAGTCCTGGGAAGTCCTTCAACGGATTTGACAACCGGAAATATAGTTGTCTGCGGATCACGCGGTGTTACGCTAGCAGACGGAAGAACCGGTGTCCTTTCTATTGATATCGTTTTATCAGGAATTTCGGAGACCACAAGTGCCTATAAACCTCTCGGAACAGGTTCAACTATGATGTTCGATGGAACCATAATGGTCGCATCACCTGCAGCAGATCAAATTGGTAAAGATGTCTCGGACTATCCTAACGACAACTTTATTCAGGAAATTTCCAAAGTAACTACATCCGGCGGAAAAGATAACGTATTCCTTCTTCACGGAACGGATGGCGCTGATTATTACGTTTCAATCGATGCAGTCAAGGGGACAAACTGGTATCTTGCATCCTTCGTAAAGAAAAGTGATGTCCTTGCAGAATTAAACAGGTTTATTATCATCATTGCTATTATCGGTGTAATAATAGTATTGGCAGGTACTGTAGTAATGATCTTTGTTCTTAACAATATGATCGCAAAGCCTGTCAGCAGGCTTACCGAGAATATCACTCGTATATCTCATGGTGACTTTACTGTAAAGATAGCTAAGGGTACAAGCTCAAAAGAAAATGAAATCGGTCTTATGAACAACAATATGGCTGATTATGTTGTTCAGATGCGTGATACCCTGATAAAGATGAAGGATGTAACTGAAAAACTCGCAGGAGAAGCCAATAATTCCAAGAGTGCATCAAGCGACTTGAATCTGCAGGCAGATGAACAGTCCAAAGCTATGCAGCAAATACAAGGCGCTATGGATGATATGGCAGATGCAGTAACAGAACTTGCAAACCAGGCCACAACCCTTGCTCAGGAAGTTGCAAACCTTACAGATAAGAGCCAACAGACAAGAAATGTAATGGATTCTCTTGTAACGAAGGCAAAAGACGGCCAGCGTGATATGGAAGTTGTCCAAAGCGGTATGACCGGAATAGCAAAGTCTATGGAAGATATGAACGAAGTTGTTTCCGTTGTCGGAGAATCCGCCCAGAAGATCAACTCTATAGTAGATATGATCAACTCTATCTCCAGCCAGACAAACCTCCTGTCACTTAATGCTTCTATCGAGGCTGCAAGAGCAGGCGAAGCAGGAAAAGGCTTCGCAGTTGTTGCTCAGGAAATTGGACAGCTTGCACAGAACTCTGCTGATTCAACACAGCAGATATCTACTATCATCAAAGAAATAACAGTTCAGATAGAAGAACTTTCGCATAAATCTCAATCTAATATGAATGAGATTAACTCTAATATGGAGGCAGTCAATACTGCAGGCACTACATTCGAGGAAATTTTCAAGAGTCTGGACGAGACCAGCGACATAGTTGGAGATATGATCGCAAAGGTTGGCAGTGTAGACGAAATCGCAACCTCCATGGCAGCTATTTCAGAAGAGCAATCTGCAAGCACACAGGAGGTAAGTGCTACTGCGACACACCTCACCTCCAGTGCAGAGCTGGTTGCAGAGAATTCCAAAGGAGTTGATCACAGTGCTACCGCTGTCAGTGATTCTTCAGAAGAAATAGAAAACCTTATAAATGTATTTAAAGTTTGATAATATCAGTATGCTTTATTAACGTAAGAACCGGGGCTGCCGTACAAATTTGAGTGCGGCAGCCTTTTATCTGAAATATATCCCCATAAATACTCTTCTAATCAGCATCTATAGTAGATTATCTCCTCTTCGTCTCCTATAATGATTCCCCGAGGGGACACTGCGCTTATGCAGATGAAAAAAGTTTGAAACTTTAGGCGTTTCTAATATGGACAGTATGTTTGCAGGCTGCGAAAAGCTCAAGCAGTTACAGATTATTGTAAACTTCTGAAAAACTCCGTCTCATCGTCATTGCACTGCGTAGCCTCCTGAAGTCTCATATTGCAATGGAATACATGTCCCAGCTCTCCATTTGGACTTGTATAATACTTGCAGGTAAAGGGCACAGAATTTTTGATCATAACCGCTGCCATTTTAGGAAGCTCATCCTTTAAGAAATCTCCTGTCGCAGACATAAGGAAGGATGGCGGATATGCAGCTGTTATATAATTCCCTGCATTCATTACATCAAGATCTTCATCTGTCACCTTCTTACCAAAAAGATCATCCATAAGAGATCCCATATTTTCATCTGTTTCACTTACAGATTTAATTTCAAATGCAGCACAGTTAAATGCAATACCCTTAAAGCTGAATTTATCTGATACTGTAAATTTAAATTTATCAGCGTACTCCTTATTTGTAAGGAAAGCTGCTGTAATACCTATAAGAGTGCCTCCCGCAGAATCACCTACACCAAAAATGTTATTGAGGTCAAATCCGTATTTATCCTCATTTGAGACAATCCAGTTTGCAACAGCGCAGCTGTCCTCAAGACTTGCAGGGAATGTGTATTCCGGCGCAAGTCTGTAGGAATAACAAACTACTGCGAATCCTCTTTGGCAAAGGGATGCTGAATAATATTTATAAACTTCCTTATCACCATATACCCATCCACCACCGTGAATAACTACGATCACCGGGAGCTTTTGATCTTCCGGAACATTTGCCGGTCTGTATACATCCAGCATCTGCCACTCAGGGTGCTCACCCTTATTACCATATGTGATATCACTGTATCTTTTTACATCAGAGGGGATTTCAAGCCCCTCATCTCTGATTGCATCACCTTTAGCAAAATTTTCTCTGATAAAATCACTTGCTTTTGACATTTTTACACCTCTTTTACTACAAAAATTCTCAATTCTTTACTTTTTTAAAATTCTACTATTGATCTCTTAGCCTCAAGATCTCTCTGAATCTGGTCAATGTGCTTATCAATGTTCATGATGATGCATAATGCCAGAACTACAAGTGAAAGGATTGCTCCGAAGTATCCATAGCCAAAACGGATAGATGCAAGAGCTGCCTCTGTCTGAACCTCTGCTGTTCCAACATATCCACCGATAGCGATGATCCATGTGCATATAGCTGAACCAAGACCGATACCAACCTTCATACCAAAGCTTGTGCAGCTGTTTACAAGACCTTCTGAACGCACACCTGTCTTCCATTCACCATAGTCAACTACGTCAGCTGTTGTAGCGAAGATACCTGACATGATAGGACCTGTACCGAATCCCTTAACGATAAGTCCAAGAACAACAAGTGGAAGATTTGATCCTGCTGCACCGATGATCACTGAACCTATAGCCATTATAACAGCACCTGTGATCATAAGCTTTCTTTTTCCAAAGTTTGCTACCAGTTTAGGCATTGCAAGGTTTACGATCATAGCAGGTATTGTTCCTGCAACTGATGTCCATGAAAGAAATGCGATGTTACCAAGTACGCTGTTGCAGAAGTAGTATGTCATTGATCCTGTTGCAACTACGTTGATGTAAAGGAACATGAACATAAGTGCCTGAATGAAGAAATATTTGTTCTTTAAAAGTGCAGGAAGTGCTTTGGAAAAAGGAACCTGCTCAACCTTAACTGTTCCGTCTTCTTCTGCATCAACATGCTCTCTGACTCCAAGGAAGCAAAGAATGCACATTGCACATGCAATTGCTCCGTATATAACAGAAATTGATCTCCAGCCTACACTTGCAATAAGATTAGCTGTAATAACGTTTGTTATCAGTGATGTAACCTGTGTCATTACGAAACGGATGGATGCTGTCTGAGCTCTGTCCTGTACATCAAGTGTCATACGGCTAAGTAGTGCATTGTAAGGCAAATTGTTAGCTGTATAGATAATGCAGTTCTGGAAAATGTATGTAAGGTAGATGTAAACGAGCTTGCCGCTTGCACCAAGAGAAGCAGGTACATTGAATATCATAAAAAGTGATATTCCCATAAGCGGTGCTGTCCACAAAAGCCATGGTCTTGCTTTACCATATTTTGTATTAGTCTTATCAACAAGTGCCCCCATGATAAGATCTGTTATACCGTCAAATACTCTGCATAAAAGCATCATAGTACCGATTGCTGCTGCAGCGATTCCAACTGTATCTGTATAATATCCTGTTAAAAAGGATGATGCCAGAGCTACAATTACATTTGCTCCACAATCTCCTATACCATACGCAAACTTCTCACTGGCAGAGAGACGACCCTTTTTTTCCTGTTGTTGTTCATAAGCTATTGCTTCCATTGTAACCTCCTCGTCTGTAAACGAATATTTATATTTGGACTTCTTGTCCCGTTCGACGTATCTTAATATATAAAAATATGGCCGGTTACTCTTTACATTCTTTGTCATAAAAATTACGTTTTCTTGACATTTCACTCTTTATCATTATAATGAGCAATAATTGCTATTTTTATTATTTAAATAGAAATTCCTGTAAATTTTTTGCCACATAAAGGATTAATCATGTCAGATTTAAGCACTAAGGACATCTCCTATGAAGTTGTCCACTACCACACAGAACTGCCTTTCAAGATTTTAAATATTCACAAAAAGGACTTATACCCGAATAAGGATCTCTCAGCTGTCAGCGATGTTCTCGATCACTGGCATAACGAGCTGGAAATTGTCTATTCTTATTCAAATGATGGAATATACTACACAGACGGAATCGCTCATCCCATGAAGGAAGGGCTGTTCATCATCGTTAACAGCCAGAGTATCCATAAAGTAATCTCAAACAGAATAACTCCCTACGATAAGCTCCCATCCACACTTACAACCGTCCTTCAGATAAGTGACTCTTTTCTTCGTAATTACATTCCGAATTTCGATGAGCTTTACTTTATTCCTGCGTTTATTCCGAATGACAATAGACTGGCAGAAATAATGATGGATCTGGGGCAATATGCTGACGGAAAACCTCTGAACAAGTATGAAAATATGCGCCTTTTAGGTCTTGTTCACGAGCTTTTATATTATATCTGCAAGGATAATCTGAGTCTGAAAGACACGGAACTTCCAGAAAAGAGCAGAAAGAACTCTGATATATTAAGAAAAATCATTTCATATACTGAAGAAAATTATGCCGGTGCAATAAATGAAATGTCTGTTGCTAAAGCCTTCGGTTATTCAGCCAGCTATTTTTCCAGATTTTTCAGATCAAATATGGGAATAACTTATAAGGAATTCCTGACAAGAATGCGTGTCAATGCTGCCAAGGACAGCCTTGCGCAGACTCATAAATCCGTTCTTGAGATTGCCATGGATTGCGGATTCTCAGACTCAAGAGGACTTATAAATATGTTCAATAAATATGAGGGCATAACACCGCTGCAATACAGAAAAAATATACCGGGGTAATGTACAAACATCATACCCCGGTATATTTTTTCTATTTGTGTAGATTCCCAAAATTCTGAGGAAATTCAGGAATCTATATTTTATGCATCTCCCCTGCAACGTTGAGGGAATAATAGTCGCGTATCTCCGAAAGATTATCCGTCATTCCAAGAATCCACATAAGCTTTGTAAGAGCCGCTTCGCCTGTCATGTCATGAGCTTCTAATGCTCCTATCTCAAGTGCTCTTTTTCCGGTTTCGTAGACATCCATCTTAGTACCTTCATACCTGCACTGAGTGCCTACAACTACTGTGATGCCTTCCTTAATGAGCTTTTCAAGAGCACCGACAAAATCATGCTTCACATTCGGCATTCCGCCTATTCCGTACGCCTCTATGTAAATACCTTTATATCCCAGCTCTGCCAGTGACTCGATCACGTCTCTGTGAATTCCGGGAAACATCTTTATCATACAAACTTTTTCTGAATAATGATTTGCAAGCTTAAATATTCCGGTTCTTTCCGGGACAACATTTTCATTGATCTTCATTCCAAGCGAGCTTATCGTAGCAATGTTTGGATAATTGATACTCTCAAAAGCATCAAAACTTAATGATCGTACTTTCGATGTCCTGCACCCAAGCATTACTTTTCTATTAAAGGCAACAAACACACCGGGAATTTTTCTGGCAGCCATATGAATGGCACACCTTAAGTTTTCCATGGCATCAGCAACCGGATCCGTTATCGAAAGCTGAGAACCTGTAATAACAACAGGGATACCTATATTTCTTAGCATAAAAGAAAGCATTGACGATGTATATGCCAAAGTGTCCGTACCGTGTATGACCACTATTCCATCATAATCATTCCTACAGTCGCTTATACGCAGGGCTAAAGTACTCCAATCTTCAGGAAAAATATTAGCACTGTCAAGAGAGCAGAAATCCTCTATCTCAATGTCAGTATCTCCTGATACCATCTGAAGTTCTTCCAGCATATCATGTATTGATAGCCCGGGAATAAGGCCGTTTTTCCTCATGACAGAAGACAATGTTCCACCGGTATTTATAATAAGTATCTTTTTACTCACGCCTTCTCTCCTTTTCAAAAGAACAGGATTTTTAAAATTAACGAATTATACTTTTCTCATTTTATAGGCATACCAATATTTTACTGTCTTTACTCCACTTTTCTTGATCATTTTAGCGAGTGCCTTGTGCTGATTATGATAGCCCTCCATATTAACCATATTGCAAATATTTATATGATGACATACCGTTATTTTTTTGGTACTTGGGAAAGCCTTTTTATTAATGACAATCTTGCTTTTAACGCTTGTTCCTGCCTCACCGCCATTAAGATTATCAAGATCTCCTGAACCAATATAGCTGAATTTACTGCATCCTTTAAAGGCATTTTTATCAATAATGAGCTTATAATCATCACCGGTGCCTAATTGCATATTGAAATATTCAAGATGGTTGCAATTTTTAAAGCTTCCACTCATAAGCCTAAGGGTTGAATGATAATAATTATATACTCCGTTATTAGTGTAGTTGAGGTAAATCTCTATACCTTCAATTGAGCTACAGTTTTTAAAAGCATTTTTTGCAACCGAAGCTATAAAAAAGCGTTCGTCAGTCTCCGCACATCTCACATCGGAGTAGATTTTTACAAGTGATTGATTAGTTCTATCCGGATTAAATCCCAGCATTTGAACCTTGCCGTATGAGTATGTATTGTTATACTTATCGGAATACAGCGGTTTGGATTCTTCTACAACTTTATATTTGTAGTCTGAATCATAGAAAATATCTCCTTTAGATAAGTGATCCTTAGCATATGCCATGTTTTTAGAAAAGCATAACAACAGCGTAAAGAAGAGTAGTGATAACACTACGTTTGCAATTTGAGTTCCCAACTTTTTTTTCATACCATGATTTCCTCCAAAATGTTTTATTATTTGTTCCCCCTGAAATCATAATTATACAGTAGCTCGTTAATGTGGTAAAGACATTGCACTTATCCCCGGAATTAGCATGCACTCTTTGCTTAAGAGTTCTCTGTCATTACAAATTACAGATGTGACAACCAGCTCATATCCGGCTCTTCCAATTCTCCTTTGCCCTTTAAAAATAAGATGCATGAGCTTATCTTCAGTCATATATTCTTCAGTAACTGTCTGCGCTGTCTCGCTTTTTTCAAGGACACTTCGAAAATCCCCAAGAAATGCCGGAATTAAAACATTTCTCGTCTTTCTGCCTGCTCCAATCCCATATATTTTATCAATTTCACTTTGCAGTATCATATCTATAGTCATTTTCTTTCCTTTATTTTTTTAT
Source organism: Butyrivibrio sp. AE3004 (assembly GCF_000703165.1). Lineage (NCBI taxonomy): Bacteria > Bacillati > Bacillota > Clostridia > Lachnospirales > Lachnospiraceae > Butyrivibrio > Butyrivibrio sp. AE3004. The sequence continues at coordinate 12,757 of NZ_JNLQ01000001.1, read as the reverse complement.
CATTACATTGACCAGTTCTGAGCAATAAGCTGCTGTTTTGTCATACTGTTATAGATGCTGTCATATCCGGCTAAGACCTCGGGACTACCCTGCTCTGCCACAACTCCGTCTTTTAACACTACTATATGGTTGGCATTAGCAATTGTTCTCATACGATGAGCTATTATAAGGATAGTCTTATTTTTTATAAGTCGTGACAGAGCTTCCTGGATCGCTGTTTCATTTTCTGCATCAAGAGATGCTGTCGCTTCATCAAGGAGAATAACCGGTGCATCCTTAAGAAATGCCCTGGCTATTGAAATTCTCTGCCTTTCACCACCGGACAGCTCACTTCCGTTTTCACCTATGTTTGTGTTATATTTCTCCGGCAACAGATTAACGAACTCTTCACAGTTAGCAAGTCTTGCAGCTTCCATTACCTCTTCGTCTGTAGCGCCGCTCTTTCCTATCCTGATGTTCTCCATAACAGAGTTGTTAAACAATGCTACATCCTGAAAAACTATCGAATACTTTGAAAGAAGAGTCTCAGGATCAATCTTTGAGATATCTTCTCCTCCAAGGGTGATCCTGCCACTGTTTACATCCCAAAATCTTGCAGCCAATCTGGAAATTGTCGTCTTTCCCCCGCCGGAAGGCCCTATTAGTGCTGTCACTTCACCCTGTTTTGCTGTAAAACTGACATCCGAAAGTACGTCGGTGTCATCGGAGTATTTGAAGCCAACGTGATCAAATACGATATCATAGCCTTTATTATTTAATTCTTCAGTACCTGTCTGTATCTCGTGAGAAAGCACTTCATCCAATCTCTCACACTGAATACCCGTAGCTATGATCGCGGCAAAATTCTGAAGTGTTATCTGCATTGGATCATACAATCTGGACACCAGCATCAGGAACATGAAGAATGTGAGAAGATCAATCTCACCCTTTGCAAAAAGAGCTCCACCAACAACTGCTGTTGTTCCGATTCCAAGTTTTAGGATGATTGATGCCGAATTAACATATACTGCCATCTTAAGTTCAGTAAAAAGAGCGAATTTCTCAACCTTTTTTATCTTACCGTCAAGCTCTTCCATATAGCGATCCTGTGCGTTATTTGCACGAAGATCCCTGATGGATTCAAGACACTCCTGAATGCCATCTGCCATTGCAAGCTTAACAGCCTGATTCTTACGGACAGCCCTTTTTTCTGCCCCTGAGCATGTAATTACAATTGTAAAAGCGACCGGTATTACCCAAAAGCTCGCCAGTACCATCCTCCAGTCAAAAAAGAAAAACATACTGATACCAACAAGGCTCACTGAAGCAACTGCCCCTATAAGCTCCGGAATCCAGTGACTTGAAGCTGTTTCTATCATAGCACAGTCACCCATGATATTAGTTGTAAGATCCGCAATATTCTTTTTCCCGAAATATGAAAGAGGCAGCTTTCTTAGCTTTTCGGCTATGGTAGTTCTTCGTACCCCGCTCTCCCTATAAGTCGTAAGAAACGTAGAATTGTACTGTATAAAATTTGTAAGAGCAATCAAAATCAAAATCAAAACAGAACTAATGGCATAAAACGATATTCTGTCATTTCCCAGCTTGTTATCTAAAAGATCTTTTATCAGCGTATAAAGAACTCCTGCTGACATCATGAAGACTATATTTGTAATGGTTACGCTGACGCTGGCTTTAATCATGTCTACAGCGCCCTGTCTTGAAAGTGCATATTTGTGTTGAAGTTTTTTTATCATCTTAAGCACCTACCTTCCACTCTATGGATCTTGTATATTCATCAAACATTCGCTTATATAATCCGTTCTTATTCATAAGCTCAGTGTGGCTTCCGTACTCGGTGCATCTGCCATCCTCCATCACAAAGATTCTGTCTGCATTCATAACAGTACTTAGTCTATGCGCTATCATAATAAGCGTCTTATTCTTTGAGAGTTCCTCGAATGCTGCCTGAACTTTTGTCTCATTATCAGGATCCGCAAATGCTGTCGCTTCATCCAATATCAGAATAGGTGCATCCTTTAAGACTGCCCTTGCTATAGCTATCCTCTGCTGCTCGCCTCCTGAGAGATATGTACCTTTTTCTCCTATAACCGTGTGTATACCCTCCGGGAGCTTATCAATAATATCCATGCACTGAGCCTTTTTCAGCGCATCCAACACTTCCTCTTCTGTTGCCTCGGGCTTTGCCAATCGAACATTTTCGAATGTGGATTTTTTGATAAGTCTGCTGTCCTGAAAAACAAATGATACCTGTCTCATAAGCTCTGAGGATGCAATATCCTTAACATTTACATCGCCTATCAGTATTTCTCCCTTTGTCACATCAAAAAATCTGACCATAAGCTCAGCAAGGGTTGTTTTTCCCGAACCGGATGGCCCAACAAGAGCCACGTGCTCACCGGGTGCTATTTTTATAGATACATCGCTTACGGCATCTCTGGTGGCATCCTTATATCTGTATGTAACATTTTTAAGCTCAATCCCATGGTCCTTTGGCTTAAAACCTGCCCCATTATCTCCCAAAGGTTCAATCTCCATTATCCTGTCTGCCCGCTTTAACGCATCAATAAGATTCATCTCCGCTTCGCCGGAATATGCTATCTTGGTAAGAGCAACTGTAACAAGGGGCGTTATGATGATGTAATACATTACATTCAAAATGTCTGCATTCTCTATACCATCCTTGGTTACTACAAATGCTGATATAACAATAAAAGCAAATATGGCATTAATACAGGTCATAAAAGCTGTCATCGGAATGCGCAACATCAATGTGTACTCTGTCGCCCACTTCCCAAACCCATCTATACAGGCCTTAAAACGTTTAAAGGAATGTACTGTCTGTCCAAAGGTCTTTACCACCGGTACACCCCTGACATACTCTGTTGCCTCACTGCTCATGGTTTCAAGAGCATCCTGATATTCCTTCATCTTTTCCTGCATATTCTTACCCATCATGGACATAATGCAGGCAAATCCGATAAGTGCCGGTATCATGCATATAAGTCCTATCTTCCAGTTGAAGGCAAACACCAAAACCAGCAATCCTATAGGTGTTACAGCTGCTACAGTTTTATCCGCAAGATTATGCGCTATATATGTTTCCGTAGCTGCAGTAGAATCATTAACAATTCTTCTTATTTTTCCTGTTCCGTCTTCGTCAAACACTCCAAGCGGCAATGTTAATATCCTGCGCATCAGTGAGCTTCTCATATTTGCCTGTACTCTGAATGCTGCGATATGTGTGCACAAAAGTGCTGCTATGTACACAAAAAGCGCACCTATAATCATTCCCACTGCAGCCCAGGCATAACCTGTTATTTTTCCTGTATCCTCCCCATTTACGGCTGTTCTTATGATTTTCCACAGCTCGTAGTATGGAACAAGTGTCATTACAGCACTTACTCCTGCCAGCCATCGTCCCAGCGTGATCAGATGCTTATGTCCTCCCGCATATTCTCTGATCAGTTTCATGTGATCATATTTTTCTGTCTTTCCCAAGGCTTTTTCTCCTCTCCTTTTACTTTTTATCTCTATATGAAAAAATTTCCATATGAGTTATCAATAGTCGCGTATCGTTAGCTATCGCTAACTCAAATTCGATAACTAACAAAAATAAAAAGAGCCTTTCGGCTCTTTCTAGTTAGCTCCCATTATTCTCAGCCATCCCGGCATAAAGAACTCCTGGACTGTATTTAAATATTTTTCAATCTTTTTATCATCATAATCATGAATGATTGGCTCAAAACACGCTGTCAAATATGCTGAAAGCAGCATATGTAATTCCTCCTCACTTAATTCCCTTACAGGATACCCATTCTCCTTCAGATATCGTATGGCCTCTAAGAATTGCTTCTGATTGTCTTCGACATAGTCATGAAGGAAGTTCTCATACTTTGTTCCACCTGAGCGTGACATAAGAAGAATAAACTCATCTCTTCTGGGAAGGATGACTTCCCTGATCATGTCGATAAAAGTCTCGCCAAAAAGCTCATCATTCTGAGCCCCACCATCCATAAGGTCATATTTTTTACTTGTGTGTCTTCCGGTCCAGTCTTTTATACTTTCAATAAGAGGTTCAACCATAGCATTAAACATAGACTCTTTGTCTTCATAATGCCTGTATAATCCGGCAGATGTCATACCTGCGCGCGCTCCTATGCTCCTTATAGAAGCATCCTCATAGCCCTTCTCCAGAAATTCTTCCTTGATAGCCTGATTAACTTTCTCATGGCTCAATGACTTATCTCTTGGCATACTGATTCCTCAAAATTATCGCAATGTAATCATTGATAGCTATCATAGATTACATCATTCTTGCCAGGTTGTCAATTAGATGTGTCTTTCCGATTCCCATAGCTTACATGTACTAGTCAGGAAAAATGGATTATAATATTATCATTAGAATTTATATATGTTCTTAAGGAGGAGAATGGTAATGAAAACAAAGCTGTTACTAACAACCCTGGCTGCAGCATTGAGTTTTTCTCTGTTTGCGCCAACCACTGTTGCGGAAGCTGCCTCACCGTCATCAACTTACACTGATGCAAACGGCAACGTCCACGTAGACAATTCTATCCAAAAAAATGTAAGAACTCTGGGCAAGAAATTACGTAACGAGGGCGATCTCAAAGCTCCGACAAACCTCACCTGGAGTACTGAGAAACACGGACTTGGAAGTTTTGAAACCGTCGACCAGGAAGCTTATTATTTTGCATGGCTTGAAGATTCCGAAGGTAACTCCCGCGGATCATGGCACATGGGACACCTCAAAGCCGGAACACATACTGTACAATTCTACCGAAATATAGACAATTCCGGAACCTACAAATTCCGTGTAAAAGCCGGTAAAAATGATCAGGACTACGATAAAGATACAGGTGCTATCAGTGAATACAGTGCTACCTATAGTTACACAAAGCCCAGTCAAACAATGGCAGTAGCAACCAATCTTGCATGGAGCAAAGATAAACCGGGAACCGCCACATGGACAACGGTTGATAATGCGGAAGCCTATCTTGTTAATCTGCTAAGGGATGATGGAACTAACAAAAAATACATCATCGGTCTCTATGTTACAGGTGACAAATCAGAAGTCGACTTCACAAAGTACCTTGGAGATTCCGGTGACCAGAAATATTATTTTAATATAAAAACTTACAGTAAAGACATAGAGGCAATCGCTAACAGCGATTTGTCTGCCAATTCTGACGCACTTGATGGCAGTAAGATTGACACTTCCAAAAAGAATGACGACAATAAGGATACCGAGTCTAAGGAAGTAACTGCCGAAAGTACCAAGGAAGCCATTGCATCAGCCTCAGATGGTAAGGCAGCCGAAACAGCGCTCGATGCATATATCGGTAAAGTAGATAAAAACGCTCTTGCTGTAGCCATGCAGACCGATTCAAGCCAGAAACAGAAGATTGTTGATATGGAAGAAGCCTACAAACAGAAGGCAAACGTATCCGTAACTAATAACATTACCGCCCGCGGAATTGACGCCTCAAAGGTAAAGCTTGTTGGTGCAGGCCTTAACGCCGGAGCAAATTCATCTGTTTCCTTCAATGTTTCAGCAACAGATGAGAATTCCAAAAAGGCCATCAATACCAACCTTTACAAAAACGTCGTTCAGTTTGACATGAATCTTTCAAACGCAAGCAAAGTAGCTGCTGACGGAACACTTGCTATCCCCGTGGAAATAACCATGCCTGTTCCTGAAGGCTTCAAGAGTGACCATACACTGCACATCCTTCATTTCCACCACTCTGATGACGGATTTGACCTGATTGATCCCAGATTTAACTCGGACGGGACCATTTCATTTACAATAACCCATTTCAGTGTATTTGCATTTGCAGATGAACTCACAATTAACGAGGTAGTCAAGGATGCTGAAGGAAATACCTACAAAGTCACAGCCGATAAAGTTGTACAGTTTGTATCTTCCAAAGACAAAAAAATCACTAAGCTTACAATTCCCGATACTGTAAAACTTGGCGACACCACCTGCACAGTTACATCGATAGCAGACAATGCTGTAAAAGGCTGTAAAAAGCTTACCACTGTTGCCATAGGAAAAAATGTAACTACCATAGGCAAAGGTGCTTTCCAGAACGATAAAAAGCTTAAGACAATAAAGATAAACAATCCTTCCCTTTCAAAAGTAGGAAAGAATGCCTTTAAGGGAATCAGCTCAAATGCAAGCTTCAAACTAAAAGGAACAAAAAAAGAAAAAACAGCCGTAAAGAAAATCTTATCCAAGAAAAATACCGGCTACAAAAAGACAATGAAAATAAAGTAACTTCCACAAAAAACTGCCGCACAAATTATGCGGCAGTTTTCCTTACGTATTTTCTTATTTAAGAGTGTTTATGTAATCAGTCAGTTCCTTTCTGTCATACAGGAAGCTAAGATCATGGATGAAGTAATCCGGATCAACTCCCTGATCGACATCATAGAACGAGCCATTGCGCATGAAGCTAAGCTTCATGTTACTGGATGTCCTGAAAAAGCTGCCATCAGCTGTTGCCATAGGTGAGATAGAGCATGCTCCGCCTCCTGTATGCTGTCCTATTAACGCAACATTGCCTGTCTGCTTGAATATAGACGGAACCAGATTACCGCATGAGAAGCTCACCTTTGAAGTCAGACAGAAAAGGTGGAGATTTTTTCCAGCCAGGGTGTCCTTATCATCGAATTTGCCGTCAAAATTGGTATCCGCCCTGTAAGTATATGTTGCCGAAGCTTGAGTCAGGCTATCCCTCATGCTAAGATTTGCATCCCCAAGAAATGCCGAAAGCACGTATGCCGCAGCAGGAGCAGATCCGCCAAGATTCTGGCTTAAGTCGAGCACTACGTTCTCAACCGGACTGTCCTTCCTGAGTATCTGGCTTAGAGAATAAGATATAATCCCTATTGTATCAGTATCTTCTGCAGTAGCAGGCTCTTCCGGATAATTCCTTGCAGGTTTCTCAAACCCGTCGAATGTAATATAAGCAGTATTGCCTATCTCTTCATATCCCGGAACTCCGTCAGGATAATACTTGCTTCTTGCATCTTTGAGCTGTGTCGCTAAAGCTGAAGTCTCCTCACGGCAAGGTCCCTGTCCGTATGCTTTAACGAGCTTTTCCTTTAATTCATATCCGCTGTAAGGCGATGAGGCAATATACACGCTGTGCTGGTCATTTATGATGTAATGTATCATTCTGTAAAGCAGCGAATCAGCGGTCTTAGGATCTGTCCCCGACATATGCTCCTTAAAACCGTTATTGTTTAAGAGTGTATCAAAACTTTTGATACCATGGTTGTCCTTAAGGCCGTAGAAGTTGTCCATCAGGAAGCACAGCTCATTATAGGTATACTCGCCAAACTCCTCGCTACGCTCTCCTTCAGGTACCGAGTAATATAGTTTCCCTAACTCCGTCAATCCATCATCGCCGTAGAAGGATATTCCCGTACACATAAAGACTCCTTCTCCATTATATGTCAATGCATACGGCTGCTCAGCTGTGAATATGTCAGCTAAAGTCTGGAACGGAACATAATACTTGTCTTCACTTCGAAACATGTCAATATCGTATGACGAAAGGTCAAATGTGATCTCATCTCCTGCCATTTCATTACTGTTTTCGGCAGTCTTAACATACCCTTCATCCATACCCATAAGGGGTATCAAGGAAGTATTCTTATCCTCTGAGAAAAAGACATTATAATCCATCAGATGTATCGTATCAGCCTTGAAATCGAAATCCATAGGGTAAACCATGTTATCGCCGAAATCTCTGTTGAGAGTAACCTTATCGCCATCTTTTTCAATTGAAAGCTTCACCGTATCACCGTCACTGCCGGCCATGATCATGGTGTAAAATTCCACCCAGTCGTCAAGTGAAACATAGGGAACATCACCACCATCTTTAAAGCAGAGATTGATTTTGACAGGGATCTTTTCAGCTGACATCAGATATACCTGTGTTTCCTTCACTTCCATCTTGTCTGATTCCGGAGCTTTTCCAAAGCCGGATATCATGCTCGTAGTCATGCAAAGTAAAAGAATCGTAGCTAACAGTTTTTTCTTCATTTTTTCCTCCTGTAATATTCGTCACATTCGAGCATCCGTTAATTTTTAAACTCCAAGTCATATATTCAATTTTAGATTATTGAATTGAAAACATCAAAAATACCAGGACTTCTGGCCACATAAAAAGTCCGCTCGCCAAGCGGCTTAGCGGACTTTTTTTTAAGTTTTATAAAACTTTTATCTCTGTATAATATTTTGAATCTTAGATGATTTCAGCTCTTATTCTGTTTTTTTGATCCGGAAGACTTGTGGCTTACTTAGGTGTCCACCAAGCTTTTGTCTGATGTAATCGTAATTATTTTCTTTATCACGCGAAAAAAGTGAATACTGTGCTAATACGATTTTACTTCTCTCCAGAGGTCATTTAAATGACGATCGGCTGTCTCTCCCAGACTAATCTGTGTCTCCAGATCATACTTAGACAAATCCGGGAAGGCAATAGGTGAGTTCTTAATGTCTTCGTCCTCGATCAGCTCTCTTGCAGCCATATTAGGAGTTGAATAAGTAATATAATCAAAATTCTTATAAGCAATATCCGCACGACATAGGAAATTTAAAAACTTTTCAGCATTTTCCTTATGCTGCGCATTTTTTGGAATCACCCAACAATCCATCCAAAGAGTTGTACCCTCCTTGGGAATTACATAATCCAGATCAGGATTTTCACGTTGGGTATAAATAGCCTCTCCTGAATAAATAACTCCAAGAGCAGCCTCATTTCCTATCATCTTGTCACGAACCTGGTCTATGACATAGGCCTGAACCAATTCCTTTTGCTGCTGAAGAAGCTTTTTGGATTCCTGTAATTCATCTTCATCAGTTGTATTAAGGGAATAACCAAGATACTTCTCTGCTACAAGGAACGCATCCCTTACTGAATCCTGCATAAGAATCTCATCCTTATACTTGGGGTCCCAGAGGATTCCCCAGGAATCGACTTTTTCCTTAACCATAGTCTTGTTATAAAGTATTCCGACGGTTCCGAACACATATGGCATTGCATAGTGATTGCCGGGATCAAAGCCCTCTGCCATCTTCCAATACTCTTTTCCAATATTTTGGTGATCGGGAATATTTTCAAAATCAATCTCCTGAAGAAGGTCATTCTCTATCATCTTTGTAATCATGTAATCAGATGGACATACGAGGTCGTAGTTTACGGCTCCGGCCTTAATTTTAGGATACATTATCTCGTTTGTCTCATATTCATCATAAACCACTTCTATCCCTGTTTCCTCAGTGAACATGGTAAGAATATCCGGGTCTATATATTCGCCCCAGTTATAAACATAAAGAGTGTTCTCATCAGTTTCTTTTGAAGAAGCGGATCCGGCGCATCCCGTCAGATTCATAAGAAGTATGAATATTAAAGCTATTGCAAAGCGTTTCCTCATCTGACACCTCCCTTTGCAGAGCTTACAATTACCTCTTTTTTGGTCGTTACCTTTATTTCTCCTACAGTCTGCTTAGTCCAGGGCTTGTAATTAACAAAAAACAGTAAAATCAGAATTGACAGAAACATTAGTGTAGAAAGGGCATACATTTCGGGATTGATTCCCTTTTTAACTTCAGAATAGATTTTTGTGGAAAGAGTATCAAAACCCGGGCCCTGAGTGAAGTGAGTAATAATAAAATCATCCAGAGACATGGTAAAACTCATAAGAAATCCTGACAAAACAGAACTCATAAGATCCGGAAGCACAACCTTAAAAAACGCATATATCGGTTTTGCTCCAAGATCCAATGCTGCCTCATAGGTACTGGCATTTAATTCCCTATACCTTGGCATAACAGACAGAATAACATAGGGGATATTGAAGGTGATATGTGCCAAAAGAACCGTCGTGAATCCCATAGTGGCTCTTGCCGCAATAAACAGAAGCATAAGGCTCACACCAGTCACTATATCAGCATTTAGCATGGGTATATTTGTGATACCCATAATTATGCTTCTACTCCTTTTCTTCATGGCCACCATACCCGTACAGGCCGCAGTTCCCACAACAGTTGCGATAAAAGCCGCTAATAAAGCCAGAATAATAGTATTCTTAAAAGCTGCCATTATCTCTTCATTTTCAAACAAGCTCAGATACCAGGAAAAAGTAAAGCCTCCGAAATGTGAACGGGATTTACTTGAATTAAATGATAGGATCATCAGTGTAGCAATGGGCGCATAAAGAAATATAAGTACAAGTGTCAGATATATACTGCCAAGAGTCTTTTTCATCTGATATCCTCCTTGTCATATTTAGCAGTAATGAGCATACTGATGACGATAAAGATCATAAGTACAGCTGAAAGACCCGCTCCTGCATTCCAGTCTGAATCCTGAGTAAAAAGCTGCTCTATTACATTACCGATAAGGAGTATTTTCCCTCCACCCAAAATATCTGAAATAACAAAGGTGGTAAGACTTGGTACAAACACCATTGTGATACCCGAGATAACACCCGGAAGACTAAGGGGCCAGATTATCCTGAAAAAGATTTCCTTGTAGCCCGCACCAAGATCCTTTGCAGCATTAATAAGATCCTTGTCTATTCTTGAAACTGAATTGTAAACAGGAAGAATCATAAACGGCAAAAAATCATATACCATACCAAGAAGTATTGCCGGTGGTTTGTTGATAATATAAAGTGGCGGAAGATTAATTGCTGTTAAAATTCCGTTGATCACACCTTTTCTTTCGAGAATATTCTGCCAGGCATATGTACGCAAAAGGGAATTCATCCACATGGGAAGAATGAATAAAAGAGACAGTATAGACGAGCTGTTACTGATAAGTGAAGAAAGTACCAGTGACAGCGGATAAGCAATCAAAAGACACAAAGCAGTCGACACTATGGAAAAGGCTATTGAAAGAATCAAAGCCTTAATATTCACATAAGAAATAATGTCTGCCACATTATCAATAGTTAATGCCCCATCGGCATTTGTAAAGGCATAATATAAAACCAGACCTAATGGAATTATTATAAAGCCAATACTCCAGATAAGATAAGGAGCGGCTACATATCTTGTGCGCTTATTATTCATATATTTCCACCGCTTTCTCGTCATCATATTCCGGTTTATTCATGATTTGTATGTCAAAAGGATCTACATGAATTCCAACTCTCGAATCTACACTGAAGCAATCAGTGGAATGTACAACAAATTCAAAACCTCTTGCCATTACGCACATCTCGTAATGAACACCTTTAAATATGACGTCAGTAACTATACCCTCGATGGTTCCTTTTTCAGGCTCTGTAAGGTCTATATCCTCAGGTCTTATTACGACATCCACAGGATTATTCTCACCAAAGCCGGTATCTACGCAGTCAAATTTAGCACCCAAAATCTCTACAAGCCTGTCTCTTATCATGATTCCGGAAAGGATATTTGACTCACCGATAAAATCAGCAACAAAGGTATTCTGAGGCTCATTATATATATCCTCAGGAGTTCCGATCTGCTGTATATAGCCCTGATTCATAACCACGATCGTATCAGACATTGTAAGCGCTTCTTCCTGATCATGTGTTACATACACAAAGGTAATTCCAAGTTCATTTTTAAGTCTGATAAGCTCGTATTGCATATCCTGACGAAGCTTCAAATCCAAAGCTCCCAGTGGCTCATCCAGCAGAAGTACCTTGGGTTCATTTACAATAGCCCTGGCAATGGCTATTCTCTGTTGCTGTCCGCCTGAAAGCGAGCCGGGCATTCTATCCCCAAAGCCCTCCATGTTAACAAGTTTTAGCGCATATTTAATTTTATCATTTATATAAACTTTAGATTTCTTATGGATTTTGAGGCCGAAAGCAATATTCTCCGATATGGTCATATGCGGAAACAATGCGTATTTTTGGAAAACAGTATTGACTTCCCTCTTATTAGCAGGAAGTGATGTGATATCTTTGCCCTGAAACAGAACAGATCCGGAGTCAGGGTTTTCGAACCCTCCTATAATTCTCAGGGTCGTGGTTTTTCCACAACCGGAAGGTCCCAGAAGCGTTACAAACTCGTTCTCTCTGATGTAGAGATTAAGATCATCAAGTATCATTGAGCTTCCATAGGACTTGGTGATGTGCTGAAGGTCTATGAGTTTATCATTCATATTTGCCCCCTCATTCTGCAAAAAAATTATGACTTTCGCTTTGTGAAAGCCTGGTCCATTACGAATACCGTATTTCTGATGAAATTTGGTAGCCTATGACTTCTTTAATACAAAAACGATATTACATTTATAAATCTATTCTTTCTTGAACGTCAAAAAATAAAAGTGCATCCTAGAATCTATATAATATTAAAATTATATCTGTTTTCCGGTTATGTAGCAAGGAATTATATCCCTGCTTGGTAACGAGCAAAAGCCCCCGCAGCAGACGCTACGGGGGCTACCATATATAAATTACTTAAACTTCGCACGAAAAGAAGGGCTGGGAATGTGCTATCGTTTACTGAAGCATCATCGCCATATCCCTTTGCCAGCTCATCTCTTGCCTCTTTGGCTGTTTTATCAACATTATATGAAACCATAAGCACATTTGCGCCTGCACTCTCACCGGTATATGAAAATGCAACCTTTCCATTTTCCTGGATAACCTCAATCTTGGTTGGATCATATTTAACGCTCCATCCATTTGCGTCTTTGCGTTCAAGAAATCATACAAAAATTATTTATTCTTCTTG